>JADFYA010000154.1:0-7279 GCA_015233285.1 Deltaproteobacteria bacterium
AGGGCTGAGTAGAAATAGGCACACCAGCCCCACAACACCGGGCCGAGCGTCCGGGCCGAAGGATCGGCAGACTTGATCGCCGCGGCGTACTGATATGTCCGATCGCGCAGTTCGTCGTAGGTCGTCGGTTGCGGATGCACGTCGCGATGTGTGCTGTTCCAGAGCATCGGTTCGTTGTCGAGGGCATAATAGGCGACACCTCCTCCCGCGGCGGAACCGTATTTGGTCGTGAGGTGGGTGATCCAGCCTTTTACAAAATCAGGTCCGATCTGGGTGCTGGTGTCGGCAGGATTATTGCCGGTGAGGTTGCCGCCATGGGTGAGCACGCCGTTGCCGCAATCGGGGTCCCAGGGATCGGTGCTTTGCTGTGGACCATATTTGGGCACTTTGAATCCGCAGTCATAGGGATGAATGCGGGGACTGGTTCCCTTGGGGGTCCAGCCGATAAGGGGCATGGTCAGGAGCGTCCTGGTCCCTGTGCGGCGGTCCTGTTCGACGAATAGGTCGGACGCAGAGCCGTCTGCCCCAGAGGGGCCGTCAGGGATGTTTTCAAAGTACCAGTCGCTGCCGGTGTTGTGCATGTTGGTCTGCCAGTTATACCGCGTAGTGGAGTTTCCTCCCCAACGCCGCACGGGCAATTTGAGCTCGGCAGCCAGGCCTTCGCCGGCGTAGTTCATCCCGTAAATGTCTTGGTTGATGGCATGACGGCCGGCCCCGGCATTGATGCTCAGGTTCGGTCCTACCCCAGGGGCAGGAGTTGGAGTTGGGGTTGGGCTAGGGATTCCTTGATTCACAAGGGAGATGTCATCGAGATAAAATGTCGGCTGAGCCCCGCCGCTGGTATCCTGCCAGACGATCCCGCCGATTTGCCGGGGATTGCCGAGATTGGCAAGCGGGATATTCACCTGCGCCCAAGTATTGGCGCTTACCGGCACATTGACTGCGTAGTTCGAGAGGGTATGGTTTCCGTCCGCCAAGACCACACGCAGTTTTTGGCTGCCCTGGCTGCCTCCGTGAATCCAGAACCGCAGGGTGTCATACAAGGTGCCGTCAACCGCCTGGTTCGTAGCCAAATAAAGACCGCCCCAGGCCGAGGTGTAGGTCGTGGCGAGGGAGGAGGGACCGCTGTGCACGGGCGAAGCCGCGGCAAAGTTCACCGTTGTTCCCCAGGACCAGTTTTCCCACCCGGCGCCAAGACCATCGACGTAAATAAGGAGATCCGTTGCCGCGGGCGCGTCGCGGCCAGGCATGAGGCAGGCGGCCAGCACCAAAAGCACGCAGAACATCCTGAAGGGTCTGAATAACGATTTCGTCATTGAACTCTCTCCTTGATTACATCGTTTTCCTGAGACGATTCGATGAGTTTTATAATTGAAAGCCGGAAATGTATCCGCAGATTTCGCAGATTACCGCAGATGGAAAAGAGTCACAGATCTATTTTGGCCCTAATCTGCGCAAATAGTTGCAATCTATGGATTAAAGCATGGGCCTCGATGATAATCGCTTACCCTACTCGTCTAACTCAGCTTACCACACCTTTGGGTGCGTTGTTCAAAAACCCTCAATATCATAATGAACACGGAAGAATAGAATTAATTTGCCGACAGCTCCAAGGAGATTGATACAGGGGGAGTGTGTTGGTGGTCCCGGCCCAGGATGTATTGGTAAATTTGTCGAAAATCTCCCAGCCGGGTCATCGCCCAATAAAAAAATGCCGGAAGATATCGCGGATAGAACAGCCGGACTGTAACCTTTTGATAAAACCAGGCGACTATACTACGTAGCACCTCAGGTTGAAGGTAGCCCCGGCCTCGGTACGGAAACAAAGGCTATCTTGAAAAAGTCCCTGGATTGGGTTAAATCACTGCGGTTCATTTTATCAGGTTAGAGGAGGTATGATATGAGTAAAGGCATCGGAAAACTAAGTCTTTTAGTTTTCCTTCCGGTTATTGCAGCGTTATTCTTGTTTTTTTCTGATGCGCAAGACTGTTTTGCCATGCAACAGACACGGGTGGTCGTGGTTAAGAAAATACGGCACCCCAAGCCGTATGTGGCAAAGAGGACATATGTGGTGAAAAGGACCTACGTGGTCAAGAGGCCGGTGGTGAAGAAGACGTATGTGGTCAAGAGGACTTATGTGGTCAAGAAAGCGGCGTACCATCGGTCGCCAAGAAAGGTAATAAAAATAAGGGCATCACATCGGTACAGGAGGATAAGCCTCTACAACCGGAACAACCGGCCAATGACCATCTCCCTTTCGACACCGCAACATTCTCTCGACCAGAGGCGGGTTATAATGACGGCTGGAGTGATTTCGTTCTGAACTCGGCCGGGCTGTAACCTTTTGGAGAAATCCGGCGACTATACGGTAACACCTCGAGTTCGGTCTCTGTCAGAGGAACTCAAATCCAACGTTGTCGGCGATCAAAGGACCACCGACCAAAATTTAACTTGAAGGGAAGGAGCACGAACATGAAAAGAATTTTTATTGTTGTCCTGGTATTGGCCTTAGCCTTTATCGGAACGGTTCAAGGGGCCGGCGCCTTTGGAAAATTCGGTCATTCGGGAGGAATTCTTAACCTTCTGACGCAACTCAATCTGACCGACGCCCAGAAGCAGGCAGTCGCAACCATCCTGAAATCCAATCAAACTCAGAGCCAGACATTGCGGGCCAACCTGAAAACGGCCTTTCAGAATCTTCACACCGTGATCAACACTCCCAATGCCACCGAAGCGGCTGTCCGGGCCGCCTATAAACTAGTGGCCGCGGCCGGAGAGGATATGGTCGTCAATCGGGTCAATGTCATGACCCAAATAAAGGCCGTCCTGACTCCGGACCAACTAGCTCAATTAGCGCAAATCAAACAAGCCCGCCTGGCCAAGATGCAAAGTAAACTTGGAACAGGCAACTCTCTGCTCACTGAATGGATTAACATGTACAGCAAATAGACCGTTCCAGCCTGGGGCGGTCCAGACGCCCCATAAAATTGTTTCACCGACCGGACGCACCGACGATAGGGCAGGCTCCTCCAGCGTGATCATCTAGCCTCCCACAGCCGGGGCGTCCGGTCACTCATCCGAGAACATCCCAATGCCAGTAACCCGCAACTACTTTTTCTTTTTAGATTTCCCGCCGGCTTCGTCCACCAATTCGTTAATGTCCATGATTTTAAGCTTACCCCGTTGCTCCTTGGGGATGTTCTTCAGCCCTTTGCGCAGGTTGTCCTTGCACGAGGCGCAGGCTGAGACGAGTATCTCGGCACCCACGTCCAGGGCGTCTTGAACCCGTTGAGCAGCCATATTCACGGCCATAGCCGAGTCGACCCCGCCAACTCCACCGCCGGCGCCGCAGCACCGGGCTTGAAGCCGATTCCGGCTCATTTCCACGAACTCCACCCCAGGCACCTGTTTGATGATATTCCGCGGAGCATCGAAGACCCCGATCCGTCGGCCCAAATCGCAGGGATCATGGTAAGTAACTTTTTGTTTGACGCTCTCGGTCAAGACGAGTTTGCCTTCTTCCAAGAGTTTTTCGGTGTATCCGACCGCATGATACAGGGTCACCCCCATCCGGCTAAAACCAGGATACAGATCATGCAAGGTGTGATAGCAGCCGGCACAGGGCGTTACGATCTCCTTGGCCCCGGTTTCCTTAACCATGGCCATGACGCGGTCGGCGTGGGCGGCAAACTCATCCGATCCGGAAAGGTAAATGGGCAGCCCGCAACAGATCTCATTCATGGCCAGGGCAGTGAATTGAACCCCGGCCTTACTCAGGTTCTTGATCAAACTTGGGACGATTTTCATATCCACGTAACTGGGTACGCAGCCCATGAACAGCAGTGTCTCAGCCTGCCGGGGTAAGGTTCCTTTGGCGATGGCTTCGCGCAGGTCCGGGGGGAAAGAGGACACCCGGTCTTCTTTTGACGAAGCAAAGGGATTATTCGTTTTCCGAATGTTATCGAGCACGGCCGCATAATTTTCCGGCAGTAATCCGGCCTGATAGAGGCGTTCTCTGGCTTTCTTGACGATCTGCGGCACTTTGATCTGAGCGGGGCAGAAGTAGGTGCACGTCCCGCAAGTGGTACATCGATACAAGGTGTTGGCCAGCTCCGGGCCGGGCTCTAATTGTCCCGTCATCATCTGGAAGGCCAGGATATTGCGGCCGCGGGCATTGAATGATTCCAATCCCGTGGCCGAGAAGGTGGGGCAGCCGTTACGGCAGAACCCGCATTGGACGCAGGCTAACACCTCGGCGTTAACGTCTTTGCCAAAGGAATTGGCTTCGGCGATGCCCTTGATCAGCGGCTCAAAGGCAAAATGATCAAAAATGTCGCCGTCGTTATCGGCAAAACCCATCTTGTCCGGGTTGAGAATATTGTTGGGATCCAAGGCCTGCTTGATGGTCTTCATAACGTCGAGAACCTGACCCAGTTCTCGGCGGATATACCCGCTGCGGGTCAAACCGGTCCCGTGCTCGGCGCTGATCGTTCCTTTAAGCTTCATGGCCAGGTCCACCAGCTCGTCAGAGGCCGGCCGCAACCGATCCCATTGGGATTTATCGGTCAGGTCGATGACAAAAGTGGTGTGCACATTGCCGTCTCCGGCGTGGCCAAAGGTAGAGATAATCACATCATATTTAGCGGCTACCTGCTGAGCCCCGCGGATCGCCTCCGGGATTTTAGTCAACGGCACCCCAAAGTCTTCCGAGATGGGGACCAACCGGTAGCCCGGTTTCAAGCGCGATAAAGCCGGCACCAATCCGGCCCGGCCCTGCCACATCTGCGCCCGCTGGTTGGGATCGTCCGACCAGCGCACATCCATGCCGTGATGTTTTTTGCATGTCTCTTCAATGAAGATCATTTGCTCTTGGACCGCCGCCTTGTGACCGTCCACTTCCATAATAATCAGGGCCTCGGCGTCGGATATATCAAGATTATAACGTTTCCTGACCACGTTGATGCTGGCCCGGTCCATTACCTCACAGGCGCACAATTGTATGCCCGAGGTCAGTATCTCGGTCACGGCTCGGCCGCTGTCGTCTAAATTGTCAAACAGGGCCATGGCAAAAGCCGTATAGGGAGGCAGAGGGAGTATGCGCACGGTTACTTCGGTGATAATCCCCAACGTGCCTTCGGAATTAACCAGCAATCGGGTCAGGTCATAGCCCGTGGCCGTCTTGGGGGCGGTGGTGCCGGTCCTGATGATTGATCCGTCGGCTAAAACCACTTCCAACGCATGAACATAGTCCTTGGTCGTGCCGTATTTCACCGCCCGCAACCCGCTGGCATTGGTGGACACCATCCCGCCCAGGGTGGCGATGGCTGAGCTTCCGGGATCAGGAGGGAAGAACATCTTTTCCCTGGCCAGGGCGGCGTTAAGATGGGCGCAGATAACGCCCGGTTCCACCACGGCATGGAAGTTGGCTTTGTCGATCTGCTTAATCTTATTCATCCTCGACAAGTCCATCAGGATGCCCCCGCACACCGGCAAGACTGCTCCGGTGACACTGGTGCCTGACCCGCGGGCGGTGACCGGAACTTTTTCCTGATTGGCCAGTTTCATTATCTTAGAAATTTCTTCGGTACTGGCCGGGTGAACAATGAGTTCCGGTACACCTTGATGAACTGACATGTCCCGGGAATTGGAAATTCTTTCGGCAAGATCATCAAACACTCTTTCCCGGCCGACAATTTCGGCGAGCTTGGACATGAGATTCATACAATTACCTCCTTGGAAGGTTGCAGCGGCAGGCCTGGCGGGTTATTGGTTACGTGTTACGGGTTGCGGGGTTCTCGTTCCCTGTTATTTTAAAGGAGTAACCAGTAACACCCGGCTTAAACGGATTATCTTTTTCTCAGACATCAATTGGATTGTCACAAGTGCCTCGGTTTGGTGAGTCATTTAATAGCTACGAAATGACTACGTTATTTGTTTGCCCGGTGTCAAGATTTATCTAAAATATTTAGATAGAATAAGATACTATCTGAAATAGCCGCGCCGCTGAAAATGGAGGACCGGTGATTGGTTAGGATTGTGGGTCAAGGAGGCGGGGCGCATCAAAATTTTTCTTGGCAGGCGGCCAGGGTGTCTTGGTATCCTAACTCAATTAACTCATTCATATCTCGTCCGAAATTGAGGGTCCCTTTAAAGAAACCGCCCAGGTCTCGACTGGGGGAGACATCGACAATCTCAGTCTGGGGACAAGCCGGGTAATCCGTGGTCCGGTCGGGTTTGAGGTGAACCGCCACGATTTTCCGGACACCCGACTGCTCCAAAGGCGCAATGGGAATCCGGTCTTTTAACCCGCCGTCAAGATGACGGACGTCATCAAGGGCCACCGCCGAATAGATGAATGGGAGGGACATACTGGCTGTGATCAGGTCAACCAGCTCATCCGGAGATCTGGTTTGTCCGGCTTCATGGTAAATAGCTTGCCGGCGGGCCCGGGGCCCCAGGACTACAGGCCATCCCGTGGTCGTGGAGATGTAGAGCTTCTTGCCTGAGCCGACTATGGTTTCCCAGGACACATACCGGGTGATCAACTCCCGCAGCATTTGGTCATCCAGACAGCCGGTTCTAGCCAAATCAACGATGGCTTTGGCCGTTCCTGCGGCCCTCGCTCCGGTGCGCAATAAAGATAACAGGCGGGCCGTCCGGACTCCGGCCGAAATCTTTCCCAGCGGCCAGGGTAAGAGGATCAACGCCGCATCGCCCAGCAATCTGGATATGGTCCTGGGGTTGAACCGGCGGAGGCGTCTTGGATCAAAGTCGGTCCAGGCCCGGATCGCCCGGTCTAAATCCCCTTGCACGATCAATGCCCCGTTAAAGGCGCCGATGGAAGCCCCGGCCACACCGGTGATGTCCACCTTCAGCTCGGCTAAAGCCTGCCACGCCCCAATTTGATACGCACCCCGTGCACCCCCGCCGCCCAGGGCCAGGCCGATCACTGGACCGGTCCGCGCTGAGCCGGCAATTCCACAATCCTGTCCCAGATGTCCCGGGCCACTTCTTCTTTGGATTTTAAGGGAATATCGTCAATCCGTCCGTTGGGATAGAGCAGCTTGACGATATTGGTATCCACGGCAAAACCGGCCCCGGGACGGCTGACATCATTGGCCACGATCAGGTCAAGGTTTTTGTTAATCATTTTTTCCCTGGCGTGGGCCAGCAGATCTTCCGTTTCGGCCGCGAACCCAACCAGTAAGCGCCGGCCCTTATGGCGGCCCAGTTCGGCTAAGATATCCGGATTTTTGATCAACCGGAGGTTTTGCTCATC
>JADFYA010000154.1:7294-8178 GCA_015233285.1 Deltaproteobacteria bacterium
AAGCCCTTCTGGACCTTCTGGGCATACTGCTCGGCCGGGGCATAATCGGATACTGCCGCGGCCTTGACCACTATATCCGCGTCTTGGGCCAGATCAAGCACGGCCTGACGCATCTCCACCGCGGTAGTTACCTCCACCACGGTTACCCCCATCGGCCGGGGTGTCGTGACCGGGCCGGTGACCAAAAAAACACGGGCGCCCCGCCGGTGCGCTTCGGCCGCCATGGCAAAGCCCATCTTTCCGGTCGATCTATTACTTATAAATCGGACGGGATCAATCATTTCCCGGGTGGGGCCGGCGGAAACCAGGACTTTTTTTCCGGCCAGGCTTTTGACCGTCAAGGCAGACTTAATGGCCTCGATGATTTCCGGTAACTCAGCCAGCCGGCCCGGCCCGGTTTCGCCACAGGCCAGATCACCGCATCCGGGCATGACCACGGTGGCCCCGAACCCCTGAAGCCGTCGCAGGTTGTCCTGAACCACCGGGTTCTGGAACATTCGGACATTCATGGCCGGGCAGACAATTTTGGGTGAAGTCACGGCCAGACACAGTGTGGTCAGGAAGTCGTCGGCGATGCCCATGGCCATCTTGCCGATGATGTTGGCCGTGGCCGGGACGATGACCAGGACTTCCGTCCTGGCTGCTATGGAAATATGAGCCATCACATCTTCATCTGAAGAGTCGAACGACCGGCATTTAACCGGGCGGCCGGTCAGGGCCTGAAAGGTCAACGGGGTGATGAATCTGGTGGCGTTGGCGGTCATAGCCACTTCGGTGTCCGCCCCCATTTTGATCAGCAACCGGGCCAATTCCGCAGTTTTGTATGCGGCGATACCGCCGCTGATTCCAAGGGTAATATGCCGTCCTTGCATCAATTTAACACC
>JADFYA010000155.1 GCA_015233285.1 Deltaproteobacteria bacterium
AGGACTCCACCAAAAGGCAAGATAAAAAACTTTCAGAGTCAGGCCTCCTTCTCACCTTCATCTCAGCCACCAGATTATTATATCCTTCCCTGAATTCGACAGAACCGCCTAGTGATAGCCCCAGACTCATTCACTCCGCCTTAACAGTCCGCGGCCGGATTTCATACATTCTTGTTACTTCCATCTTGGGGCACGACATTATTGTCAGCAAGGGACGGCCAATCTCTTTTGCCGCGAATCATGGCCTTAAAGATTATCGTTATAACTTAGCCTGTTGGATCTAGCGATCAAGGCTGGCACAATTCTTGTAATATCTTGTAGTATAAGTTGCTGCATCCCGGGATAACTTTAACCCCCAACCTTGAAACAGCATTACCCCTGTTTCTTGAATAACGATCAAAATGATGAACTGCAATTAACCCTTAATTCATATGGAAGCAAAAGGCATCTCTGAAACCATCTGGTTGATTTATCAGGATTACGGCCCAACTAAAATCTATGACGCAATAATCGAGTGTTGCCGATAAAAGCACTCCGGCCGATCCCTTGGCTCTAAAGTAATGTATTTTTATATAATTACCACCCATGGAGGAAAGATACATGGCCCGAAAACATCTCCTGTCATTTTTTATCTTGATCACTATGTCGTTGCTGTTACTATCCGGTCCCGCCATCCAGACCGCTAAGGCGGAGGACACCATAAAGGTGGGGATTCTCCATTCACTTTCCGGAACCATGGCCATCAGCGAAACCTCTCTTAAGGACGTCGCCTTGATGACCTTCGAAGAAATCAACCAAAATGGCGGCCTGCTGGGTAAGAAAATTGAACCGGTGGTGGTCGATCCCGCCTCCAATTGGCCTCTGTTTGCCGAAAAGGCCCGAGAACTCATTGATAAGCACAAAGTCGCCGCGGTCTTCGGCTGCTGGACGTCAGTCTCCCGAAAGTCCGTCTTGCCTGTATTTGAAGAGCTGAACGGGCTTTTGTTTTATCCCGTCCAGTATGAAGGTGAGGAATGCTCCAACAATGTCTTCTACACCGGCGCCGCGCCCAATCAGCAGGCCATTCCGGCCGTGGAATATCTCATGAGTAAAGAAGGCGGCGGGGCCAAACGCTTTGTCCTGCTGGGTACCGATTACGTCTATCCCCGGACCACCAATAAGATATTACGCGCCTTCCTCCATGCCAAGGGCATCACCGACGCCGATATTATGGAGACATACACCCCCTTCGGCCACAGCGATTATCAAACCATCGTCACCAGTATCAAGGATTTTTCCGCAGCTAAGAAAACCGCTGTCATCTCGACCATCAATGGCGATTCCAATGTCCCGTTTTACAAGGAACTGGCCAATCGGGGGATAAAGGCGGAGAACATTCCCGTAGTCGCTTTTTCGGTGGGTGAAGAAGAACTGCGCGGGATTGACACCAAGCCTCTGGTCGGCCATTTGGCCGCCTGGAATTACTTCATGTCCATAGATACTAAAGAGAATAAAGAATTTATCAAAAAATGGCAAGATTATGTCAAAAAGCATAACCTGCCCGGAGGCGACAAACGAGTCACCAACGATCCCATGGAAGCCACCTACATCGGCATTAAAATGTGGGCCCAATCCGTCCTGCAGGCCGGCACCACGGATGTAAACGCCGTCCGGCAAGCCATGGGCTATCAGAAGGTTAAGGCCCCCTGCGGCTTCGACATCACCATGGACGCTAAGAACCACCATTTGCACAAACCGGTTTTCATAGGTGAAATACGGGCTGATGGCCAGTTCGATATCGTCTGGAAAACGCCCGGTCCCATCAGAGCCGAAGCCTGGAGTCCTTATATTCCCGATAGCGCCAAAAAGGTCGCCGATTGGACTTATCCCTGGGTCTGCGGCAATTGCACCGCCCCAAAATATAAATAAATGCCGTCAACTGATCTTACAGCGCCCTCTTCCCCTAGAGGGCGCGTCATCAATCCGGGTGGGCTACTATGTTGTTCATAAAGACTCTTTATACCCTTATCGTGTTTTTAAGCGCCTTTTTCATCCTGGCCTTCGCGCCGCAGGGTTTCCCAGATGAAGGCAAGCTGGAAGAGTCTATCGGACACCTGGGCTCATCCAGCCGCCAGGAGATCATCGCCGCGGTGGAGGCCCTAAGGCAATTGGGTGACCACCGGGCCCTGCCCGCCTTAGAGGCTCTGCTCGACCGAAGATTGCGCGTCACCAAAGCCGGGCGCATCTTGATCAAAGTCAAAAACGGCCACGGAATGATGGACGCGGTGACCGGGGCGGTGCTGGCTCAGCAACTAGACGGGCTCGACACGCCGGTCATCAATAACCAGGTCAGGATCATCCTGGGCCAGACTATCGCCATCCTCAAGCTGGTCTCGCCCGAGGCAGAGCTGCGGCTGGCCGCGGCAGAGGAGCTGCTTCAGCATCCCCAAGAGGAGGCCACCTCGGCCCTGCGAGCGGCCATCGACCGGGAGAAAACCACCAGGGTCCGCCGCGCCCTGGCCCTGGCCCTGGCCTTGACCGAAGTCGCCTGCTCCAATAAAGAGCGCCGGATAGCCGCCTTAAACATTATAGGCCAGTCGGACAATCCCAACTTTATCGTCAACCTGAGGCCTCTTTTGGCCAGGCAGGCCTCAGGAGAATTCCAGGAACCGGATGAACAGGTCCGGCAGGCCGCCAGGTCCGCCCTGAGCGCCATCGAACGGCATATGGTCGTGGTCGGCGTTTTGCAAAATCTGTTCTACGGGCTGAGCCTCGGGAGCGTCCTCCTGCTGGTCGCCCTGGGCCTGGCCATCACCTTCGGCCTGATGGAAGTGATCAACATGGCCCACGGCGAAATGTTAATGCTGGGCGCCTATTCCACCTATGTTATTCAAGGGATATTCAAAGCCCATTGTCCCGATCAATTCGCCTGGTATTTGGTCGCCTCCATCCCGACGGCGTTTATCGTTTCCGGGGTGGTGGGCATGATCTTGGAACGGAGCATTATCCGGTATCTCTACGGCCGGCCCCTGGAGACGCTGCTGGCCACCTGGGGGATCAGCTTGTTGTTGATCCAGACGGTCAGACTTATCTTTGGGGCCCAGAATGTGGAAGTGAGCAATCCCCCGTGGCTTTCCGGCGGCTGGGAGCTCATGCCCGGATTGATGCTGACCTATAACCGGATCGCCATCATTGGTTTCGGCCTGGGAGTGGTCCTGCTCGTCTGGGTGTTTCTCAACCGCAGCCCGCTGGGACTGCAGGTCCGGGCCGTCACCCAGAATAGGGCCATGGCCGCGGCCCTGGGCATTTACACCTCCCGGGTCGACACCTGGACGTTCGGCCTGGGCTCGGGTATTGCCGGGTTGGCCGGGGTGGCCCTGTCTCAGATCGGCAACGTCGGCCCGGAACTCGGCCAGAGCTACATCGTCGATTCCTTTATGGTCGTAGTCCTCGGCGGTGTGGGCAAGTTGGCCGGGACTATCTGGGGCGCCACCGGGTTAGGGGTAATCAACAAATTTTTGGAGCCTTTCACCGGCGCCGTCCTGGGCAAGATCATGGTCCTGGTCTTCATTATTCTGTTTATCCAAAAACGGCCTCAAGGCATCTTCGCCCTCAAAGGCCGGATGGCGGAAGGGTAGCCTATGCTTTCTCAACTTGCGCGCCTTCACACCAGGCGGGCCTGGATATACATCTTGTCCCTGACCATCCTGGCCGTGCTGGTTATTCCGGTGCTGAACCGGGCCGTGCCCAAAGACTCGGTTTTTTACCTGCCGGATTATCTCATTTCGCTCTGCGGCAAGTTTCTCTGTTATGCCCTGGTCGCCCTGGCCATGGACATGATTTGGGGTTTTAGCGGCATCCTCAGCCTGGGGCAGGGGGTATTTTTTTCCCTGGGCGGCTATGCCATGGGGATGCACTTAATGCGGGTGATGGCCGGCGAAGGGGTATACCGGAGTCAATTGCCGGATTTCATGGTTTTTTTGGATTGGAAGGAGCTGCCCTGGTATTGGTTGGGATTCAATCATTTTTGGTTTACCGTGTTGATAATTATTCTCGTTCCTGGTTTATTGGCCCTGATCATTGGCTTTTTTGCCTTCCGGTCGCGCATCAAGGGCGTCTATTTTTCCATCATCACCCAGGCCATGACCTTTGCCCTGATGTTGTTCTTTTTCAGAAATGAGACCGGGTTCGGCGGGAACAACGGGTTAACCGACTTTAAGCGGATTCTCGGTTTTTCCCTTCAAGAACCGGCGGTCAAAGTGGGGTTGTACATCATCTCCGCGATTGTGCTTCTGATCAGTTATCTTGTCTGCCGCTATATCACCGTGTCCAAGTTGGGCCGCGTCCTGGCCGGGATCAGAGACGCGGAAAGCCGGATCATGTTCTCCGGTTACAACACGCTTCATTATAAGCTGTTTGTTTTCACACTGGCCGCCGTGCTCAGCGGAGTGGCCGGAGCGTTATATGTTCTCCAGGTGGGGATTATCAACCCCAGTGAGATGCAGCCGGCCAATTCCATTGAGATGGCAATCTGGGTGGCTGTGGGCGGCCGCGGTACTCTGGTCGGGGCCTTGATCGGAGCCGGCCTGGTCAATGCCGCCAAGAGCTGGTTCACCGTGGCCTTTCCCAACTTGTGGCTTTATTTTTTGGGGGCCATGTTCATCGGCACTACGCTTTTCCTTCCCCGGGGCGTCGTCGGATTGGCCGCCATTTTGGCTAACAAGAAGGAATCAAGCGATATTCTTTCTAAATGATCCATTCCGAGTAAGCCCCGCCAGGGGCGCACCAGGTTAGGCCAGGGCAAGGCCCCAATGTTGTTGAATTAAGGCACGGTTTAACCATCCTCGGATGTGATAAGATTCCTCACATTCGTTCGGAATGACAGATTTACTTCGTCATTCTGGATGGTTCACATCTCGGTCATTTTGGTGCGAAGCTTCCTTATCATTTCGAGCGAAGCGAGAAATCTTAGCGTCGTTGCGCTAATTCAACAGTATTGGGGCAACGCCCTGGAGACGGTAGAGATCAATCCCACATAACCCCCGCCAGGGCTCTATATCACGATATTCCATGGGGTACGGCAGATGGCTTTAGAAAGCGCATATGGACACATTGCCAAAAAACACGGTCTGGTGGATACCAGCCATCGGACTGTCCTGTACGTAGATGGTGTCACCGTCAGCTTTGACGGCTTTAAGGCCCTGGACGATCTTTCTCTCTATGTGGACGACGGCAACCTCCACTGCATTATCGGTCCCAACGGGGCCGGCAAAACCACCCTGCTCGACGTTATAACCGGGAAAACCCGTCCGGATACGGGGTCCCTCTTTTACGGTCAAAGCATCGACTTGTCAAAACTTTCGGAATCAGAGATCGCCCAGGCCGGAATCGGGCGGAAATTCCAGAAGCCGACCGTCTTTGAAAATCATACCTTGTTCGAAAACCTGGAGCTGGCCCTCAAATGCGACAAAGGGGTCTGGCACAGCTTGTTTGGAACACTTACCCCCATCCAGCGCGGCCGCATCGCCGAAGTATTGGAGATGATCGGTCTGACCGACCTGGCCGACCAAAAGGCCGGGTTGCTGTCTCACGGCCAGAAACAATGGCTGGAAATAGGCATGTTGCTCATGCAAGATCCCGGGCTCTTACTTTTGGATGAACCCGTGGCCGGGATGACCCCTCAAGAAATAGAGACTTCGGCCAACCTGCTTAAATCTCTATCGGGTGAACGCACAGTCGTGGTCGTGGAGCACGATATGGAATTTGTCCGGGCCATTGCCCAGTGGGTCACGGTGCTGCACGAGGGCCGCGTCCTGGCCGAAGGGAAGATGGATGAGGTCCAACACAACCCGAAGGTTATCGAAGTCTACTTGGGAGAATAACGTGATCGAGGTCCGCGGACTCAACCAATTCTATGGCGGAAGCCACATTCTTTGGGATATCGACCTAAACGTGGCCCCCGGCACCTGCGTCTGTCTGATGGGCCGAAACGGCGTCGGCAAAACCACCTTGCTCAAGGCCATTATGGGCCTGATTCCCATTCGGAGCGGCTCCATCAGTTTTGCCGGGGAAACCTTGACCGGCCGCGCCCCGGCCATCCGGGCCAGACTGGGGATCGGCTATGTCCCCCAGGGCCGCGAGATTTTTCCGCAACTCACGGTTGAGGAAAATTTGCGCATCGGGTTGATGGCCCGCCAAGACGGGGTCCGAGAAATTCCGGAATCGATATTTGAATTGTTTCCCGTGCTGAAAAAAATGCTGCCCCGGAAAGGGGGCGATCTTTCCGGCGGACAACAGCAGCAGTTGGCCATCGGACGGGCTTTGGCCGTTGATCCCACCTTGCTCATCCTCGACGAACCGACGGAGGGCATTCAACCTAATGTCGTCCAAGAAATCGGCGATATCATCATTCGGATCAATCGGGAACAACAGCTTTCAGTGCTCCTGGTGGAACAAAAGTTGATCTTTGCCCGCCGTGTCGCCCAATCGTTTTATCTGATGGATAAAGGCCGAATGGTGGCCCAAGGTGGGATGGACGAATTGCAGGATGACCTGATCTCCCGGCATCTGGCGGTGTGAGTTGGTCCACAATAGTTGCTCTTTCCCAAAAATCTCATCGTCTTCTCTTGTCTTCCGCGTTCTCGGCGGCTGGGTTCTTTATTTTAACATTGGAATAAGAAACAAAAATGGTGGAATCACATCAGGACAAGCCTGGGTGGCGAGCGGAACTCTCACTTGAGTTCGGCCGGACCGGAGAAAAAACGATTCTACGGCGTCAGAGACACCGCGGACCGCTACAGGTCCAACGTCCTTTCTACCCCGAAGGAGACAGGGTCTGTCATGTTTACATCCTGCATCCACCCGGGGGCGTCGTCGGCGGCGATACCCTGGAGATTTCCGTGTCAGTAACCAAAGACGTCCATGCCCTGGTTACCACTCCCGCGGCCGGAAAATTCTATCGCAGCTCCGGCCCCAACGCCCAACAAACTAATCTCTTAAAGGTCGGCGCCGGAGGGACATTGGAATGGTTCCCCCAAGAGACCATCTTTTTCAATCAGGCCAAAGCTCATGTCATGACCAGGGTGGACTTGGAACCCGGGGCCCGGTTCATCGGCTGGGACATCGCCTGCCTGGGCCTACCGGCTTCAGGTGAAAAATTTCTGGACGGCAGCCTGATTATGGGCCTTGACATTTGGCGGGGAGGTGAGCCAATAATGGTGGAACGGTCCCGGATCGAAGGGCGAAGTCCAGCCATGACCGCCCGATGGGGACTGGCCGGGTACTCCGTCACCGGATGCCTGGTCTGCACGACGGATGACCGTAAGATCATCGACAAAATTCGCTATGCCACCAAGCCGTTGGCCGGAAATGACCTTTTTGCCGTGACGACGGTCAGCGGGATGGCGGTTTGCCGCTATCTGGGCCCCGATGCCTTTCGGGCCACCCGTTATTTCATTAAGGCCTGGGAGACCCTCCGCCCGGCAGTCCTCAACCTCCCGGCCTGCCTGCCCCGCGTCTGGCAGACCTGACTCGTTGCTTGTTACGGGTTGCTGTTTTCATGTTACTTGTTGCTCGTTTCTGGTTACTGGTCTGTGTTGCGGGTTGTCTGTTCCCCGGAGGGAAACAGCCGGATATTCAAATGATTCTTTTGTGAATTCCAACGAGCAATATGCAACAAGTAACATGTAACGAGCAACCAGGAGACCGAGATGGACCTCTCCCCAAGAGAAAAAGACAAGCTCATGATCTTCACCGCCGGACTCCTGGCGGAACGGCGCAAAGCCCGCGGCCTTAAGCTTAATTATCCTGAGTCGGTGGCCTACATCTCCATGGCCATTTTGGAGGGGGCCCGCGACGGCCGGACTGTTGCCGAGCTTATGGATTACGGCACAACGATCCTGACCAGGGCTGACGTCATGGACGGCATCCCCGAGCTGGTCACCGAAATTCAGGTCGAGGCCACTTTTCCCGATGGGACCAAACTGGTCACCGTTCATAACCCGATCCGTTAGGAGACAAAACCATGATCCCCGGTGAGATGATTCCTGCGGCCGGCCGTATCGAGCTGAACCCACGGCGGCAGACCGTGAGCTTAACCGTGGCCAACACCGGCGACCGGCCGATCCAGGTCGGCTCCCATTTTCATTTCTATGAAACCAATACCGCCTTGGAATTC
>JADFYA010000156.1 GCA_015233285.1 Deltaproteobacteria bacterium
TCAGGGCTTATTTGGAATGAACTATTTTAAAACATTAGAGCGATCGTCCTATCCTCTTGGAACAGCGCCCGTCGCCTGCAAGGTCCCGTTGATTAGCGGGCCGTCTTCTGATTCGATATAATTAGTTAACATAATGGGAAAAGAATAGTCTCAGTTCTGCGTGACACCCGCTAAATAATGGATGACACCAGTCCGGGATCCGGCCTTCCCGGAGATCAGGCTTTTAACCCGGCCGAGCGGTAAAGACTTTATCTGATCAGCCATAACCTACTAAAAAAGAACCACTTTATATGAAAAACCGGCCAAACGTAATTGACAGGGCGTAAATCATTCTGATAAGGTGCAGTCGAACTAAGGGAACGGAGTCCGGGCTCAACGACCGGCTCGGGCGACCAATGCTTCTTGATACTATGGTACCAAGTAATTTTTGTACAACACTATGAATCTATGAACCTGACGAATGATTGATCACTATGGGGAAGAAGAAATCTCACAAGGAAAATACATCACTGACAAATTTGCCGTTTAAGCCTGGTCCCAAGAGGCTGAACGAGGCCATCTGTTTTGAAGATGTATCGAAACATCGTTTTTTGGACTGTGCGAACTATATGTTCTGTCTGACTTTGGCTGAAAAATGGCGAAGCTTCTCCTGCGAAGATTGCCCTGATTGGTCGGAGGAAGCCAGAAAGAGAGCTCAGTCCGAACAGGTGTACGAGGACCTTGAAGAAGATTATTAAGCATCTGTGCTGTCGTATCGCCTGGATAGGGGACACCTGCCTCTCGAATGGAAGAAAGAACTTGGGGAAAGCCTTGGGGGGATTCGGCGTCATTTTGAGGATGTGAAGAACAGCGGGGGGAAGGTACCCCGATAAGTTCCCGGCGGCCCAAAACTTATCAGGTATTTTTGAGTTGATAGAAAATAGACCCCTGGTACTTTACGATGTCGAACAGGTCGGCGGACCCGCTGGTCGTCTCGCCCGTGCCCAAGAACAGGTACCCCTTCGGGTTGAGCCGTTGAGCCATGCGGGTGAACAGGGTCGTCCTGAAGGGCTCGGTAAAGTAGATCATCACATTCCGAAGAAATATAATGTCAAAAAAACCCAGCGGTCCGTAGTCGGAATCCTTCAAATTCATCTGCTTCAAGGTAACCATTCGTCTAATCTCTTCATTCAGAATCCAACACCCCTTTTCTTTTTCTTTTCGGAAGTATCGGGAGATCTGATCCGGCCCTAAGCCCCGGCAGATGGCGACGTAGTCGTAGCTCCCGGCTTGGGCCTGGGCCAGAACCGTGGAGGAGATATCGGTGGCCAGGATGCGAACCTGGTGCTGACAATCGGCCTCACAACCGTGGCTTTGATAGAATTCATACGCCGTGATGGCCGCTGAATAGGGCTCTTGACCGGTGGCGCAGGCGGCCGACCAAATATTGATCTCCCTCCTCCTGCCTGTCTTGATCTCATTGTACAACTTAGGGAAAATGTGTTCTTTCATCGTTTGAAAGGGATACTTATCCCGAAACCAAAGCGTCTCATTGGTGGTGATCGCGTCCACCGTCATGGCCCGCAGCTTAGTGTTTTTGGTGGATTTATTGATCTTATAATAAAAATCGCTAAATGTCCGGCAACCTGCCTGCTCGGCCAGGCCGGAAAGACGCGTCTCGATCAGATATTTTTTTTCATTACCTAAATAAATCCCGCATTGCTCGGCTATAAAATCCCGGAGCAGTAAAAATTCGTGGTTGGTAGCCGATATCGTCATGCCTTTTTTTTCTCCCGTTTCTCTTATCATTCCGACGATTCTATATGTTATCAGGTCAAGCGGCCCTGTTGCGTCCGGCAGCCCGGCCTCGTCAACGGCCCGCGGGCCCAGGCGCTCTGTCATATGCCGGCCCCGCCTTTGATACTATCCAGGCCCTTTTTTAGCTCTTCTATCTGAAACTTGGCAATAGCCATTTCTTGAGCCAGTTTCCGGTTTCTTTCGGACAAGGTGCTAATGGTTACAGTGAAGTTTAAGATGATGCCGACCAGAAAGATGAGGCCCAAAGTGAACAGGGTGGTCAAATGGTGTAACTTGACCACTCTGGAGATGACGTTCAACAGGTCCGGCCAGATCCCGAAAACCAGGATTAGGACCGAGGCCCCCATCCAGACGATGGCAAATCGTTCCCGCATTCGATTTTGCCTGATGAGTTCTATGACGATCCCAATCAGCGTAAAGCACATAATGGCAATGATGACACGAAGATGGGGAGCGATGGTTTGCATGGTCAAAAGTCCTTTCTCTTAATCGCGGTGATAAGGACTGCAAGAGTCACTTTAATCATGTAATACGCCGAGTCAAAAAAAGAAATCGATGAACGGCCGCCTTGCCGGGCTTTCATCTCGACCGGGATTTCCTTAATCTTGAATCCGTACTTGTCTAAAAAGACCAGAGCCTCAACTTCCGGGTAGTCGCCGGGGTAGGTTTGGGCGAAAAGGGAAATGACTTGACGATTGACGGCCCTAAAACCGGATGTGGTGTCGTGAATCCTCTGGCCGCACACCAAATAGATCAGTCCGGAGAATATCCTGTTGCCCAGCCGCCGGAAAAAGGTGGACTGGTACCCGGTCTTGTGGACAAATCGAGAGCCGATGGCCACGTCCCATCCCTGGTCCAGGGCCTCGGTCAGTTTATGAATTTCGCCGGCCGGGTGCTGTCCGTCACCATCGACCTGGATGGCCACGTCATACCCATTTCGGAAAGCGAACAGAAATCCGGTCTGGACTGCCGCGCCGATGCCGGAATTGTATGGCAGGTCCAAGACAAAGGCGGCTTTTTGATGGGCCACCTCCGAGGTGTTATCCACAGAACCGTCATTAATCACTAAAATATCGCCCTGGGGGAAGTCACGCCGGATATTATCGATGACCGGGGCGATGCTCTGGCCTTCATTGTAGGCCGGAATGATGATCAGAGTCCGGGGGTCCATGGTTTTTCCCGTCTAAATATAGCCAGACCCGCGGCCAAACCCAGAGCTCGGGCAAATCCGCGGGCAAATGTGACGAAACCGAACCAGGCTGTATTTGGCCGGCCGGTCAGGGCGATTATTTTTCTGGTCATGGGTGCTTGAATGATGACCTGGACAATGGTCAGGCAGATGACCGCCGGCCGGAGTTGAGGCCAAACCAGGCTGGTCACCAGACCCAGGACAATAGTCAAGGCCAGGGGGGGCTCCACGATATCCTTGACCAGGGTGTAATCATCACCCCGGGTCATGTCTGGGTGACGACGATAGATTTTGGCTCGCCAGAATCCGTGCCGGGCCTGCTCTTTCATGTACTTAATAACTCTAGTGGGGTGAAAATGGGCGACTCTGGCGTCGCGGCAAAAGGCGATTTTATACCCGGCCTTGAGTAGTTTGTAAGACAGATCGTTGTCCTCCCCGGATGCGCGGCGGAATGTCGGCTCAAAACCGTCAATCTCGTCCAGGGCGCGGCGGATGATAGCCACGTTATAGGTTCCAAAGGCCCGGATGAACTGACCCATCTGAAGATGACGAACGGCAATTTCCGCCTGAATGCAGGTGGCCAGCCAGGACTCGGGGTTGGCCGGTTCATAGCTGCCGGCTACAGCGCCGATTTCTTGCGGCTGAAATCCCCGGAGCAACGTGGCCACCCAGTCTTCGGCCGGGATGCAATCGGCATCGGTAAAACAGATCACCCGGCCGTGGGCGGCCCGATATCCGGCATTGCGGGCGGCCGCCGGTCCGCTGTTTGATTGACTGATGACTTTGACTGGATATCCCTGGGCCACGATCGCGGTGTGGTCTTGGGAGCCGTCGTCCACCACAATAACTTCCAACGCCTCGGGTAGTCCCGTCTGGGCCAGACAGGCGTCGATCGTCCGGCCGATGGTCGCCGCGGCGTTATAAGCCGGGATAACCACGGACACCGGTATGTCCCCGTCGGGCCGGAGCGAGGCGATGTCGGAGAATTCACTCATGGGATGGCTAATTCCGTGCAAGGCCGATCAATATCCCCAAAGATGATTTGTCGGCCTGAGATGTCCTTAACGCAACATTAAAATCTTTTTCGGGACCAACTCCGGCGAATAGGCATGCCGGAACATATCTCGAACTCAGGTTAATTCAATCAAATTTTATCAGGTTTGGTTTCCGGATACAACTTATTTCGATAGCCGCGGCCCGATGTTTAGATGAAGATTTAAGACCGCGGCCGTCCATCACCGTGATGTATTTTTTCTGACATTACTGTGGCGGCTCAATAAAAATGTATCGAAATTATCCAAATAATGTGATATATCTGAAAATCGGTATGTCGTCTGGATGGTTCCGCATTTTTTTTGAATTGATTCAACTGATTACATTCTGGCCCGGAGACTGTGGAAAAACGAGACAGCGAGTCCTAATAAAAACATACTGCAATGGATGCTTAGATGTTTCAAGGCCGATCCGGTCTGGAGGAAAAAAATGAAACAAGTGAAACTTAGCACCAAGCTTATTGTGGGAGGAATCGCTCTGGTGGTGATCCCCCAATTGATCATCGGGATACTCACCTTCCGTGAAACGTCCAAGTCCATGGCCTCAGTTTTCAGGGAACAAACCCTCAACACGGCCAAAAGCCTGGCCGGGCTTGTCCAAACCTACCTGGCCGGTGAATTAAATCTGGTTAAGGAGATTTCTTTAGGTAATACGCCGATTGATGTCGGGACCACGGTGGCTAAGAACGGCATTGAAAACTCTTCTAATGAAATAAAGAAATTAGATCGAAAGTTGGCCCACGCCATGAAGGAGATCGGGGCCAATTATGAGGCCATTTTCGCGGTCGATCTTAAGGGAACTGTTTACTCGGACAGTATCGGAGGCGGACTCAAGGGCGTATCAGTGGCTGAAGAGCAATATTTTAAATCAGCTACAACTGGCCGGGCGGCCTTTGGGAATGTCGGCAGATCTAAGAATAACGGCGGACTGACGTTCGCCATCGCCGTGCCGGTTTATACCCAGAGTAAGGACGTCGTCGGCGTCATTGCCGGAGTGCTGAAAACAGACGCCGTTAACCGGGAAATACTTAAGATCAAGAATGGACAAACCGGATACGCCTACATGGTTGATCAAACCGGCACCGTTATCTCCCACAAAAGGGATGATCTCGTCCTTAAGGTCAACATCAAAAATCTTAAGGGAATGGAACAGATTACGGCCAGAATACTGGCTCGCGAGGAAGGAATCGATCCCTACACCTTTGAAGGCATTGAGAAGCTCGCCGCTTTCGCCCAGGTGCCTATGACCGGATGGTGCATTATCACCAACCAGACCATGGCCGAACTTATGTCTTCCGCCTATTCCATCCGAGATAAGATATTAGGCCTCGGCGGCAGTTTTTTACTGGTTGTTATTTTCCTCGTTTGGTGGTTCGCCAGAAGCATTACCAGGCCCATCCTCTCCGTAGTCGAAGGACTGCATCAATCCTCCGAGCAGGTGGCCGTGGCTGCCAATGAAGTAGCTAAGGCCAATCAGGTATTAGCCGCGGCTACCTCTGAACAGGCCGCAGCCCTGGAGGAAAGTTCGGCCTCTTTGGAACAAATGACGGCCATGACCCGGCAGAACTCAGAAAATGCCAACCTGGCCGACCGAACCCGGAGCAATGCGGCCACGGCCCTGAACCAGGCCCATGAGGCGGCCCTGGAGACCTTGAAAGCCATGGAGGCCATTCGATCCAGCGGAGAAGGGATCAAAGCCATCATCAAGACCATTGATGAAATTGCTTTTCAAACTAATATGTTGGCCTTAAACGCAGCCGTGGAAGCGGCCCGCGCCGGGGAAGCCGGAGCCGGCTTTGCCGTGGTCGCGGATGAGGTCCGCCGATTGGCTTTAAAAGCTGCCGAGGCCACGCGAAATACCAATGAATTAATAGAACAAACGGTTAAAAATATTCAACAGGGCGCTGTCTGGGCCGGCAAGACGAGTGCGGAATTTGAGGCCGTTGTGGAGCATAATGCGCAGGTGGGCCGGTTGATGCACGAAATTGTCACAGCCTCGAATGAACAAGCCAAGGGAATCGATCAGATCAGCGGAGGAATCACCGAGATGGACAAGGTCGTGCAGCAAAATGCCGCCTCGGCCCAGCAGTCCGCCTCGGCCGCCGAAGAGTTGAACAGCCAGGCGGCGCATCTGAATGATTTTGTGCTGACCCTCTCTACGCTGGTGGGAATGGGCAATGACTCAAGCGATCAAGATGAGCCGGCCGGTCATGATCTGAGAATAACCCGGTCCAGGCCGGGACCCGCACCGTTCAGCCTTCCCCCGGCAGTCAAGAGAACCAGAGACTAAGGGAATTAGCCCGACCTTTAAGATCTTGCTGCTGATCCGGTGGCCGGTAACCGGTACGGCGGACCTCAGGCGGCCGGCTTTGCTTCAAATCGGCAGAGTTTATCACCGGAACACCAGCAGTCGACTTCCTTCACATTAAAGCGAAAACCGGTGTGCTCCAGGAGCAGGCCGCTGATGAACCCTTCATCATAATTACATATGGTCTCATTAGAAATAGGCAGCCCGGAACAACCTAGATCTTCGGCCAGGGTGAGAACAAAATTCATCGTCTCCAATTCCGCTTTTTCAATCTTCAGAATACCCATCTTCAAATTCCCCAAAAGCTCCTGTACTTCCTTCATAAATTCGTCAAAACTCCCGGCCTTGACCATCATCGCCCGGTAGAGCTCTTTGCCGGCCATCTCACCGGCCTCAAAATATAACTTGTCGGCTGTCTCGGAGTCAAATTTTGCGATAATGACATCTCTTAACGTAAACTGTAATAATCTGTAAAGCGCCACATCTATGGAAGAACCAAGGTTGGGGCGACCCTGGGTGATATCTCCGAGCATGGTCCAATCAAACGTTGGTTCTTCTCTTTCTTCCTTGAACGGTCTAATCCCCTCATTGGGGTCGACCTCCGCCGGGACGATGTATTTGGCGCTTTGCCCGGCTTGTCTTCTCAACTCGTTGATTTCTTGTTTGAGATAAAGCATTCTTATTTCCCGGCCCACTACCAACCGGTTGAATCGTTCGAGATCCTTAACATACTGCTCCAGTTCCCTTTCCACCTTTTTCCGTTCAGTCACGTCACCGAACGTAACCACTGCGCCCACCAAAATGTTCTCTTTATAAATAGGCGTGCTGGAGTAATCAACGTAGAAACTGTTACCATCTTTACGCCACCAGATTTCGTTGACATTCCGTCTGGTTTCTCCTCCCTTGTAAGAAGCCGACATGGGTCCGTCGTCTGCCTGGTTTGGTGAGACATCCGGTAATGACTGGTAAATGATAGGCTGAATTTTCTTTCCCAACA
Organism: Deltaproteobacteria bacterium; assembly: GCA_015233285.1. The sequence goes on from JADFYA010000156.1 coordinate 7,344, forward strand.
TCTCTTCCTCTCCGTATCCCCACATGCGGAGAGCCGCAGGATTGGCGAAAGTCATTTGACCACTTGTATCGACCCCGAAAATGCCTTCTCCGGCCGACTCGAGCAGTAACCGGCTGCGCTCTTCAGCCGCGGTCAACGCCTTCTCAATTGTTTTAATCTTGGTTATATCTACCAGCCAGGCCAGAGTGCCTTTCTCCCCCCCATATTCAGTCCGAAGATAGGTGGCCATGAAATTGTGTATCCTATTGTCCGTCCCAAACATCTGGACATCAAAATCGGAGACGATTTCTTGTTGACGGAGAAGTTCAGCGAGCACGTCTCGATCGCCGGCATCGGTACAAAGCGGCGGAGCCGGATCTCCAACTCGGGGGCCCAGTAAATTCGTGAAGTGTGGGTTGGCAAACCGGATTACCCCATCCACAAAGACGGCCACGGCTATAGGGCTGGTGTCAAGGATGCCCTGAAGTATTTCACGGCTCTTGGCCAGGGCCGATTCAGCGGCTTTTCGTTCGGTGATATCGCGGATGGAGACGCAGACACAAGTGCCTCGGGAGCCGGATGCGGGTAACTTTGACAGCCCGATTTCCGCCGGATACTCCGAGCCGTCCCGGCGCACTCCCCGCAGGTTGAGGCCGCTGCCCATCTCTCGACCCGTTAGGGTCTGCATGAAGCTCTCACGCTTAAGCCCATGCCCGGCTCGGATATCCTCCGGAACCAGGATATCGACATTCTTGTTCAGCAGGTCGCCGGGCTGGTAACCGAACATCTTGTCGACCATGGCGTTGGTGAGA
>JADFYA010000157.1:0-4182 GCA_015233285.1 Deltaproteobacteria bacterium
GCGGGCGGCCTGCCGGAGCAGCCGACTGATCCAGGCCGCGGATAGAAGCACATCCAGGGCCGCCTTCGGAACGATTAGCCGGGCTGAGGCCAAAATGAGTTATGCCGCAAATGAATTGAGGGACATGGCCCGATACATATTCGATGCTGCGGTGAGGGCGGCCGACCCTTACCTGGCGGTAACGGCTGCTTTGTCCCGAAACGGGGAAGAATTGACCTTGTCGCGGCCCGGTATGGTGGATATTAGTTTTAGCTTAAGCGAGTTTGAACGGATAGTTATTGTCGGCGCCGGGAAGGCCGCCGCGCCCATGGCCAGGGCGGTGGAAGACACGCTGGGTGACCGCATCTCCGAGGGGCTTATTTGCGTCAAGTATGGTCATTCAGAACCGTTATGCCGGACTCGGGTCTATGAAGCCGGGCATCCCATTCCCGACCAAAACGGGGTTGCCGCCGCAAAACATATTTTAGAATTGGTCGGTTCTCTGACTGCACAGGATCTACTGATTTCGCTTATTTCCGGAGGCGGGTCCGCCCTGATGCCGGCCCCCGTCGAGGGGGTCACTCTGGCCGAACTGGGCGAGGTGACAAATCTGTTGTTATCATCGGGTGCGGCCATCACCGAAATCAATTCCGTGAGGAAACACCTCTCAAAAATTTCAGGCGGCAAACTGGCCGTTAAAGCCTTTCCTGCGGTGGTCATCAGCCTGAGCTTGTCGGACGTCATCGGGGATCATCTGGATGTCATCGCGTCCGGACCGTTCATGCCCGACGTCACAACCTTTCAAGCTGCCTATCAGGTGCTGGTCAAGTATGGTCTGGTTGAGCGAGTGCCTCCGTCTGTGCGGGATTACCTGATGAAAGGTTCAACCGGCAAGGTCCCGGAGACACCTAAACCGGGGCACCGGGCCTTTAGCCGGATCTATAATCAGATTGTGGCCGGCAACCTGGCTTCCTTACTCGCGGCCAGGGACGCGGCGGCTGACCTGGGCCTGTCGGTCTTGATCCTGTCTTCCCTCATCGAAGGGGAAGCCCGGGAGACCGCCAATATCTTAGCGGCCACGGCCAAAGAGGTCCTGAAGTCCAAAAATCCGGTCCCGCCGCCGGTGTGTCTGATTATGGGCGGTGAGACGACGGTCACCTTAAAAGGAACCGGTCTGGGCGGGCGGTGTCAGGAGTTCGCCCTGGCCGCTGCCCTGGCCCTGGCTGAAGATAAATTCCCTGGTCAGATTGTGATGTTAGCCGGGGGAACTGATGGGACGGATGGTCCCACCGACGCGGCCGGGGCCATAGTTGATCATCTCACCGTTAAGGCAGCCCGAGTAATGGGCCTGGTTCCCCAAGATTACTTGGAGCGTAACGATTCTTACCATTTCTTTGAAAGAACGGGCGAGTTGCTCAAAACTGGTCCGACCAAGACTAATGTCATGGACATCTACCTGGCTCTGGTTGCGGCGCCGGACTAGATGAGGCCATTGGGCGCGGTCTTGCCGCGTCGGGGGAAATCTAAAGTATGTATCAATTAAAGACAGTCACCCATTTCGCCGCGGCCCACCAGTTGCGGGGGTTCAAGGGAAAATGTGAATCCCTCCACGGGCATAACTGGAAGGTAGAAGTCTATCTTGAGGGAAATACACTCAACGACATCGGCTTGCTGATGGATTTTGGAGAAGTCAAACAGGCCACCTACCAGCTTCTGGACGGGGTGGACCACACCAACTTGAACGACCTGGACCAGTTCAAGGTTATCAATCCGTCATCCGAAAACATTGCCCACTACTTGTTCGATCAGCTCTCGGCGCGGCTCAATAATGACGTGATCAAAGTGGCCAGGGTCTGCGTCTGGGAGTCGGAAAACTCCTGCGCCTGCTACCTGGAGGAGTAAGTACGAGTTGCGTGTTACGAGTTACGGGTTGCGGGTTACTATAGTTTTTTGGACAAAAAATCTGTAGTTCTGGTGGCGCAGGGGTTCCTGCCTGCGTGGATTCGTCTCAGGCCGGATCCAAAATCTTTTTCTTAAAGTGTAAAAATGATATTGCCGATATTGCCTTGCAACCCGAAACACGCAACTCGCAACTCGCAACACGTATCACACAAACTTCAACCGAAAGGCAAAAGAATGGCTGAGCAAAAATCGCTCCAGGTGGCGCAACTTGGCGCCGGTTACTGGGGCCCGAATCTGATTCGAAATTTTTACCAGATAAAAGCCATCAACCAGTTCTTCGTCTGCGACTTAGAACAAGCTAATTTAGACAAGATAAAAGCTAATTACCCGAAGATAAGCACCACCACGGACATCGACGCCATTCTTAAAAACCCGGACATCGACGCCGTCATTGTAGCCATCCCGGCGTTCTTGCATTACGAATACGCCAAGAGAGCCCTCCTGGCCGGCAAGCATGTGTTCGTGGAAAAACCTCTGTCCACCACAGTGGCTGAATCCCAAGAATTGATCGACTTAGCCGAAAAAAACAAAAAAATTCTTATGGTCGGTCATACCTTTCTGTACAACGGCGCGGTCAAAAAGATTAAGGAATACATCGATAGCGGCGAATTAGGCGAGGTTTATTACATCTTGTCTCAGCGGCTGAATCTGGGCCGGGTCCGGCAAGACGTCAACGCTCTGTGGAACCTGGCTCCCCACGATATCTCCATCATCCTCTACTGGTTGGGAGAGAAGCCCTCGAACATCTTTACCAAGGGACTTATTTTTCTACAGAAAGAAATTGAAGACGTGGTTTTTGTGGACCTGGATTTTCCGTCCGGCCGGTCCGCCCATATCCATGTGAGCTGGCTGGATCCGAGCAAAACCAGGAAAATGGTGGTGGTGGGCAGCAAAAAAATGATCGTTTACGATGATGTCTCCAATGACGCCAAGATCGTCATCTACGATAAGGGAATCGACCGGAAAAATATCATCCGGAATTTGCCGGCCATTGAAAGTTACGGCCACTTTCAGTTAATGAACCGGGAAGGCGATATCCTCATCCCCAAAATCGACTTCAAAGAGCCGCTTAAGGTGGAGTGCCAGCACTTCGTTGATTGCATTATTAACCAGACCGCTCCTCTAACCGACGGGCGCAACGGTCTAGACGTGGTGGAAGTCCTGGAAAAAGCGCAACTGATGTTGAACAGCCAGAGAAAGAAATAAGGTGAGCCCCATGATCGCGGCCACGGCCATCATCTATCCCAACGTCAAATTGGGAACCGACGTCGTCATCGAAGATTTTTGCATCATCGGCTGCCCTCCCATGGGGGTCGCCGCCGGCGAACTGGAAACCATCATTGGAGATAAATCCGTTATCCGGTCGCATACCGTAATTTACGCCGGCAATAAGATCGGCCACCGGTTCAATACGGGCCATAAGGCCAATATCAGGGAACTTAACGTCATTGGTGATAATGTCAGCATCGGCACTTTGTCGGTGGTGGAGCATCACGTCAGCATCGGCACCGGAGCAAGGATCCACACCCAAGTATTTATCCCTGAATACACCGTGTTGGAGGATGAATCCTGGTTAGGCCCCAACGTCGTCGTCACCAACGCCCGTTATCCCCGGTCACCCAACGTCAAGGCCGAGTTAAAAGGGGCGCTGATAAAAAAGAACGCCATCGTCGGAGCCAATGTGACCCTGCTGCCGGGAGTAACCATTGGAGAGCGGGCCTTGGTCGGAGCCGGGAGCGTGGTCGTGGGCGACGTGGAGGATTACGCCGTTTATGTCGGCAATCCGGCCAAATTTATCAAATCGATTCGCGACTTACCTTACGGCCTGTAACATACCAGTTAAATTTTGATTATTTGGAGAAACCTTATGCGTGTCCCATTTGTCGATCTTAAAGCCCAGTATCAAACAATTTCCGGCCCCATCCAAGACGCCATAGCCAAGGTCATCGGCGACACCGCCTTTATCCGCGGCAAGTATGTAGAAGAATTTGAGGCTAACTTCGCCCAGTTCTGCGGCGCGAAATTCTGCCTCGGCGTCGGAAACGGCACGGACGCGCTATTTATTGCCTTGCGAGCCTTGGGGATCGGACAGGGCGACGAAGTGATCGTTCCAGCCAATTCCTTTATCGCCACTTCCGAGGCGGTGACTATGGCCGGGGCCCGGGTTGTCTTCGCCGAAGTTGATCCGATCACCTATAATATTGATCCGGCCCAAATTGCGGCCAAGATCACACCCCGGAC
>JADFYA010000157.1:4192-7526 GCA_015233285.1 Deltaproteobacteria bacterium
CCAATTCCTTTATCGCCACTTCCGAGGCGGTGACTATGGCCGGGGCCCGGGTTGTCTTCGCCGAAGTTGATCCGATCACCTATAATATTGATCCGGCCCAAATTGCGGCCAAGATCACACCCCGGACTAAAGCTATCATCCCTGTTCACCTTTACGGCCAGCCGGCTGACTTGCCGACTATCTGCGATCTGGCCGCCAAACACGGCCTGAAGGTCGTCCAAGATTGCGCTCAGGCCCACGGGGCAGCCATCCAGGGTAAGCCCTTGGCGGCGTATGGCGACATGTTGGCCTTCAGCTTTTATCCGGGTAAAAACCTGGGCGCCTATGGCGACGCCGGGGCGGTGCTGACCAATGATGCGGGGTTGGCCGACCGGGCCAAAATGTTTGCCAATCATGGCCGGATCTCCAAGTATGACCACGAGTTTGAGGCGGTCAACTCTCGGATGGACGGCATCCAGGGGGCGATTCTGAACGTCAAGCTGGCTCATCTGGACGAATGGACCGAGGGCCGCCGAAGAAATGCCGCCGTCTACGATGAGCTTCTCCATCCCGTGCCTGGAATCACCACACCGGGGATTGTCTCGGGCAACCGGCATGTCTATCATCTCTATGTCATCCGGAGCGGACGCCGGGACGCTTTAGCCGCTTATCTGAAGGAAAATGGAATCGAAACGGGTGTCCATTATCCCATTGCTCTGCCCAATCTGATGGCCTATAAATATCTCGGCCATTCTCCGGCAGATTTTCCCATCTCCAGCCGCTACCAGACCGAGATATTGTCTCTGCCCATGTATGCCGAGCTAACCAAGGAAATGGTCGAAACCGTCGTCCGGCACATCAAGGATTTTTGTTCTAAATAGTCATTCCGGCCTCTCCAGGCCGCGGAGGGGCGCAGATGGCCTGGTTGCTGTCTGCGTCGCCCCTTGAGGGCAAATTTGATGCCTGAAACAGGTAGAATAAACGCGAGAGAACTGCTGACCAGGCACTACCTGATATTTCTGGGCCTGGGGACGTATCTGGCCATTTTTTTGCTTTGCCGCGTCAGAACAAACCAAGATATCCTTTATTTCCAGCCCATCTCCCGGGATGCTTTTGATGTCCTCGACGCCGTCTGGAAAAATCTTTCCCTACCTTTTGAAGCCAAGTACTATCATAGTTACGGACCCTTTTCCTACCTGCTGACGGAAGGGGTGGTCCGGCTGTGGTCTTTAGGCGCGGCTCCGTCCTATGTGGCGACCTGGAAGATATATCAATTTCTTTGTTTCCTGAGCGGAATGGTCTGCCTCAGCGTATTGTACGGAATACTCCGCCGCTATATCGCCTCCACCGCCCTGATCGCCTTGGGTTTGGCGGCCCTGTTGGTCAATGAGACTTTTCTCCGATATAGCCTGGAATTGCATCCTGATGTGATCATGCTGGCTTTGTGCATGGTCGGGTTTTACGTCTCGGTGAAATTTTTCGAGGAGTACTGGAAAGATAACCGGATCAATTACCGGCTGCTCAGCGCCGCCTTATTTTGTTTTGCTCTGGGCTACTTTACCAAACGGACGCCGCTGATTTTCATTGCCGCCGACCTGGGCTTGTTCTTTTGTGTCGTCATCTATAAAAGAAGGTTCAGCGATTTACTGGATCGGCGGCTCTGGCTCCCGATCTTGGGCCTGATCGCCTTCATCGGATTGGCCACTTATCTGGTCAATGATTATAATAAGGAATACTCCTTTTTAACCTATCTTAACAAACATAAATTGGGAGTGGTGGTTAAGGCGGAAGACCAGATGTCGCTGCCGTTTTATTATTTCTTTAGAGATCCGTTCAGCCCGACACATCAGCTCGCCGGCCATCATCAACATGCCGGTTTTTTGTTTTGACAAAGGCGTATACCTGAGACCGAGTTCGTCCAACAAGGTGTGGGTGATTTCTTTGTCTCGGGTGACGATGATCACCTGATGGCCCAGACTCTCCCAAATCTTTATCGGGTTCTTAAAAAAGTGGACATGGGCCGGATGACCCATCTCCACCAGAATGTTAAGTTTGTCCATTTCAGATTCCTCTATTTCGCCCTTCTTCCCGGTATTCATTTTTGTTTTCCTGCATGTCGAACAACATGGCGAACAGAAAGAACTGCATCCCCATGAGGAAGACCAGGGCGATCAAAATCGTGATCGGACCCGTGACAATGCGTCCGGCCTGAAAGAACTTATCATAGGCCAAATAGGCCAGGCCCATGGCCCCCACGGGGGTTAAAATGAAGCCGATGGTGTAAAACAAGACTAGGGGATGGAAGCTCCGGTAGAGGTACTTGAATTGCAGCCGCCACATGAAATTCCGGAACAGCATGGGCGAGACCCGGAGGGCGTAATTGAACCCTTTGATCTGCGACTGCCGTTCTCCCGGCAGGTAGATGGCCGTTCGAGGGATATCCAGGCAGCGGAAACCATAGGCGTTCATCCTGATCAAAAAGTCCATGGGGTAGCCGTATCGTTTCCAGGCCTTCTTCCAGTTGATGGTGTCGATGGCTTCCTTACTGATGGCCGTGTAGCCGTCAACGACGTCCATGCTGCTGTAATAGCCGGAGGCAACCTTAGTCAACCCGGTGATGATCCAGTTCCCGATGAGCCGCGTCTTGGGCATCTTATCCAGGGTATCTTCCAACTTGCTCAGGAGGAACCGGTTCCCTTTGGTGTAATCCGCCCGGCCGTCGATGATCGGGTCTAAAAAATTGGTAACCTCACTCAGGTCCATCTGATTATCACCGCCGACGACTACGGCGATGTCATGGCCGTCCAGGCTTGACTGCAAGTAGCCGGTGATAATGGCCCCGCCTGGGCCCTGGTTGACCTCATGTTTCAACAAAGTGACCCTGGGATCCTTCTTGGAACAGGCTTCGACGACCGCATTCTGGTTGTCGGGGCTGCAATCGTCCACCACATAGACTTGATCAAGCAATTCCGGGAGGTTTTCCAGGGTGGGGCGAATCAGCTTTTCTTCGTTGTAGGCTGGAATGACCAGCGAAATTCTTTTGCCTCGATACATTAAGTAGCACCTCAATGAGGGTTACACGTTGCATGTTGCTGGTTGCTCGTTACTCGTTGCAGGTTGTCTTCGGTGAGAAACCAGTAACACGCAACCAGCAACAATAGCTCTCAGAAACTTCAATGATGGCCATGTCAAGTATAAGTCAAGTTACTATGGGATACTTATCCGAGTCGACGTGTCTTTGTTCAGATAGATCTCAATGCCCGGAAGGTCTTTGTTGTATTGAAACTTCTTAATCATCTGATAGCCGGAGCCGGCCGCCCGGAGACAATTTAGCGGCGCCCAAATGTCCTTGATT
>JADFYA010000157.1:7647-8069 GCA_015233285.1 Deltaproteobacteria bacterium
CATTGCAGGTTAGGGTGGTCGAACAAAAGGACATATTCGTCTTTCCCGACCACTAATTTGGCCTTCGGATTTTTGTCCAGAATATTCTTGAGATAGTCGGTGGCGCTGTTCACCGGATGACCTTTGGGATACAAGTACATGGCATAGGTGATTTTTTGAGTGTTCACCTGATAAACCAGACACCCGAGGCACAGGACCAAAATCCCTATCCAGACCGCCCGATTCGACAACCGCTTTCGGAAGGACTCCATGGCCAGCAAACTAGGCACAATCATTATCGGGACGGTCAGGAAGGCGTATCGAATGTGATGGACACCATACCAGCCGATTTTAAATAAGCTGCCGACGAAGACGATGAACAGCGCCCAGAAGTATAGAATAACCCGGCTGTTGTCATCAAGGCCGCGCCTAACGGCAAAAAA
>JADFYA010000158.1 GCA_015233285.1 Deltaproteobacteria bacterium
CCATAAAGATAAAAGAATATGCCCACGCCCAGCAGACCTAAGCTGGCCACGGACAGACCCATAACTGCGCCACTAAGATAAGACACATTCAGCGCCTTGGCCTGGCCGTACTTATTGGCCGCCTCAGCCGTCCGGGAGTTACCTTTGGTGGCAGCCGTCATACCGAAGTAACCGGCCAACATCGAACAACATGCACCACTCAAAAAGGCCACACCCGTTTGCCAGCCGATGCCGTAGGTCAGAAGCCCGAAGACGATGGCGATGAAGATCATGAGAATGGAGTATTCTCTCTTTAGGAAGACCATCGCACCATCGTGGATCATCTCTTCCAATTCCTGCATCTTCTCGTTGCCATTGGGTTGGCTTTTGACATAAGAGTAGATCAACATTGCCACGATGATCCCTGCTATGCCGAAGAATGGAGCAAATACGGTGTATCCAATCATACCTGTGTACCCTCCTCGTTTTGTTTTGGGTTAAAGGGATTAAATATGTTCATTGCCGCCGCAGCCCCGGATATGAGTATCAGTTCCAGTGCCTCAGCAGCCCGGCTTAAAATTCCTTCGAGGTATTCTTGTTGATCGTGGTAAAACCGGTCCAGGACATACTTGTCTACTTGTTCACCGAACCGGGGACGTCCGATACCGACTTTAACTCTGGTAAAACTTTTTGTTCCCAGCACCTGAATTATTGAACCGACGCCTTTGTGTCCGCCGGGACCGCCTTGCCTGGCGATCTTTATCCGTCCGAATTCCAGGTCCAGGTCATCATGAACCACAATTGCGTCTGCGTGGTCAATCCGAAAGTAGTCGATCAATTCGCCTATTGGCCGGCCACTCAAGTTCATAAACGTCTGAGGCTTGACCAGCAGGACCTGGTCCGTATGCAAGGCAAACTTGCCGATCAAGGCTCCAAATTTGTTGGTTGATATGGTTGTGCCATGGCGCTCGGCCAGGTGATCCACCACCATAAATCCGAAATTGTGCCTTGAACTGTCATAGGGTTTGCCGGGGTTACCCAGGCCGGCGATAACTTTCACCCGCTTTCCCCGGTGCTGTTAGGCGAAATACAGGCTTTGGCCAGATCGTTTCACCTCCTTCAGATTAGTGCGGTTTTCGAATCCTTACCGCCACCTAGTCCCCAGAAGCTTCAGCCTTGGTTCCTTCCGTCTCCTCCCTGGGGAGGGTCATGGTGGCCACCGTAAAATTGACGTCTGCTACTACTTCTGCTCCTTCCGGGAGCACAATATCTTTGGCATGAAGGCTGTCCCCGACATCGAGGTCGGATACATCGGCGAAGATTTCATGCGGAATGTCTTTGGGTAGGCACTTGATGACCACATCGCGTGAGACTTGATCCAAGATCGCCCCTTTAGCCAGACCAATGGGCTTTCCGGTTAGGACCACCGGGATCGTGACCTCAATCATTCTGTCCATCAGAGGGCCGTAAAAATCGGCGTGCACGTAACTTAATTTCATGGGATGGATTTGCACTTCTTTTAGTAAGACGGACTTTGTCGCGTCCGAGTCGAGGCCTTTGATGGTCAGGTCGAACAATCTTGATTCACCGGTATGGGATTTGATAAACTTGTCAAAGGCAACGGCATTGAGAGACAGGAGGATGCTTTTTTCACCGGGGGCATAGAACACAGCCGGGACAAATCCTTTGGCCCGGAGTTTCCGAGCGGCTGATTTCCCGGTGTCTTTTCTCATTTCTGCTTCAAGAGCAAATTGCGTCATTAAAATCTCCTCATTCTTCCCGGAAATTCGTCGGAAACTGAGAATCAGATCCGGGTATATGAAGTAATCGGCGGTCGCATTAAATGAACAATGAACTCACCGAATCTGAGTTATGGATACGTCTGATAGCTTCGCCGAACAAAGCGGCTGTCGATAGGGCCGTTATTTTCCCTAACTGCGTGGCTTCTTCATGGAGAGGGACGGTATCAGTGATTATGAGCGAACGTAAGGCTGAATTCTTGATGCGGTCCAGGGCCGGGCCGGACAATACCGCATGGGTGCAGCAGGCGTGGACCTCCGTGGCGCCCTGGGCGATAACGGCGTCGGCAGCATTGGTCAAGGTGCCGCCCGTGTCCACCATGTCGTCTACCAATATGGCCCGTTTTCCTTTCACCTCGCCGATAAGATACATGACCTCCGAAGTATTTGGAGAATCTCTCCGCTTGCCGATTATGGCCAGCGAGGCGCCCAACCGCTTGGCATAGGCATTAGCCCGTTCGGTGCCGCCTGTATCAGGTGAGACGATAACCAGGTTGTTATCAAAATTTTCTTTAATATAGTTGAGTAACACCGGCGCCGCAAAAAGGTTGTCCACCGGGATGTTGAAGAATCCCTGAATCTGGCCGGCATGGAGGTCCATCGTCAGGACCCGGCTGGCTCCGGCGGTAAAGATCAAGTCGGCGACTAGTTTGGCGCTGATGGGGACCCGGGGATCAACCTTCCGGTCTTGTCGGGCATAACCATAGTAGGGAATAACGGCGGTAATCCGGCTGGCCGAGGCCCGGCGAAAGGCGTCGATCATAATCAGCAGTTCCATCAGATTTTGATTCACCGGCGGACAGGTAGGCTGGATTAAGAAGACGTCGCGGCCGCGGACATTTTCCTTAATTTTAATAAATACTTCGCCGTCACTGAAGTTGCGTATTTCGATCTTGCCTGGTTCCAGCCCCAAATAGGTGGCGATGCCCTTGGCTAAGACCGGATTTGCCATCCCGGAGAAAAGAAGTAAACCATTAATCATGAAAACTCACCCGCTATCCTACAGGCCGTAGGTCTTATTGAAAATAAAACATAATCAACGCTAACCTGGGCCGGTATCCTTAGTGGGCGAAATTGGCCGGGCAGCGACGCGATTCAAGTATTGTGGATGCCGAAAATATTTTTAGAAGCCGTGGAGAGGGCGTCCGGCGGCCGAAGGCCGATGTTTTGGTCTGGTTATGCTAATTGCTGGAAGAGAGTGTATTGGCTGGGGTGGGAGGATTCGAACCTCCGAGTGCGGGATCCAAAGACCCGTGTCTTACCGCTTGACGACACCCCAGTAGGTTAGGCGTGAAAAAATTCACGATCAACAAAAAATAATTTACTCTTCTTAACGATAGACACTGGCCGGGGCGTTAAACTCCCCTGGCTAACCAGACCCCTGACCCAAATTCCGGAGTTAGGCTTTGAAACGCTCGTTCCGCCTTAACCCGATCCAGAAAAAGACCGAATACGGTCGACCCACTGCCGCTCATCAACGCGCCACGTGCGCCTGATGCCAGCAGTCTTTGCTTAACCGCCTCCACCTCCGGGTATTCGGGAAATACCACATCTTCAAAATCATTTTTTAACATATTGAAAATATTAAAACTACCATCTCGAATATGATCGACTATAAAATCATTTTGATCCTTTGTCAACTTTAAATTTAACTTTTCGTAGGCCCAGGCGGTAGAAATTCGTCGCCCAATGTTAACCAAAACGTAACTCAGACGCGGAAGACCTTTTATTTCGGATAGTCGCTCCCCTATCCCCTCGGCCACAGCCGGGCCCCGAAAAATAAAAAAAGGAACATCGGCCCCTAAACTCCGGGCCAGCTCCATTAACCGGCAGGTCGGCACCTGTGCCCCGAACAGATGATTCAGCCCGACCAATGTGGCCGCGGCGTCACTACTACCTCCTCCAAGACCTGCGGCCATGGGGATGCGCTTGACCAGGGACATACTCACCCCCGACGTCAGACCGGCCTCGGCCAAAAAAAGCCTGGCCGCCCGATAAACGATGTTTCCTTCGTCGGCCGGCAGGTCGACCCCTGTTACCGTTAATTCAATGCCCCCTGGGCGGGCCGAGAGGGTCAAGCGGTCGCACAAACTTATCCGCTGCATGATGGAAAAAATATTGTGATAGCCGTCATCCCGGCGGCCTAAGACTTCCAATCGCAGGTTCACCTTGGCGGGGCAAAGCAATGTCAGGGCGGGCAGAGAAAGGCTCCTTGTCTAGGTGTTGCGGGTTGCGGGTTGCGTGTTTCGAGTTGCGAGCCTCCGGTTATTTAGCGGCGGCGGCTTGAACGTATTTTATGCGAAGTTCATACAGCAGACCGTCAAGGAGCTTGTCTTCCTCAGCGGTCAGATTACCTTTGGTCTTTTCCTTAAGCATGGCCAGCAGGTCGATATTGTACTTGGCCAGTTCCAGGTCTCGTTCCATCTTCCCGCTGTTGAGGTCTGGCATCTGGCCAAGACTGATGAAGGTAGTCGTGCTCAGAGAAATGACCAGTTGGGCCAAGCTCGGACTCGGCAGAGAAACGTTTTCTTCCTCAGTCCGGGGGGGTGGTGTCTCGGCCTTCTTTTCCGGTCGAGAGGCCTGGGGTTCGGGAGCCGGCCTGGTGACAGACTCGGGCGCCCCCTGTTCCACGGGACTCGGCTCATCCGGGGAAGGACTGAAAATCCTTCTGTCTTTAACTGTAAAGCCTTTTTCTTCCTGGGTCATATTTCACCCTATAGGAGCACCAAGGCTCCATTTCAGGAGCCCGGCGTCCTTACAGATCACAGGTTCAGTTGGATGGCCGAATCTATGTGCTTCTGGGCCTTGATTATCTGCATAATCGACTCGGGAATCACCGAATTGGTCGTCAACAGAATTACGTTTCTTTTGTGTTCCGGTTCTTGGCCTACGTTCATTTGGGAGATATTGATGTTGTTGTTACCCAAGACTGTGCAGATTGCTCCGATGACCCCTGGTTTATCATGATTATAGATGAGTAATTGATGACCTTGGGGCTCGGCCTCCAGACGGAAATCGTTCAGTCTGACGATCCTGGGGTCTTCTGTTCCGAAAATCGTCCCACGCAAGGTGGTTTCCATTTCAGAGGTGACTACCTTAATGGAAATCATATTGACGAAGTCTTCAACGGTGCGGGTCTTGCTCTCCAGGACCTTGATCCCCCGTTCGGCCGCGATGATCGGGGCGTTGACAAAGTTAACCATATGGGACATGAAGGGAGATAAAATCCCGACGATGATCGAGGTGGTCAAGGGAGCAGTCGGCTGTTCGGCCAGGTCGCCCTGATAAGTAATTTCTATTTGTTTTATCCCGCCCCGGCAGATCTGGCCCTGAAAAGAACCCATTTTTTCGGCCAACACAAAAAACGGCTTCATCTTGGCCATGACTTCAGCCGTAACCGAAGGCACGTTGACCGCATTCTTAATGGCGCCGGTTTTCAAGTAGTCGATGATCTGTTCGGCCACGGATACGGCCACGTTCTTTTGGGCTTCCACCGTGGATGCCCCGAGATGAGGAGTGCAAATGAGATTGTCCAGATCCAGCAGCGGGGAATCCAGCGGCGGTTCGGTCTCGAACACGTCCAGGGCAGCTCCGGCCAACTGGCCGCTTTCCAAGGCCTCTTTCAGGTCCACCTCGTTGACTATCCCGCCGCGGGCGCAATTGATCAGCATGGCCCCGCGTTTCATTTTGGCAATATTGTCTTTGTTGAACAGGTTGAGCGTGTCTTTGGTTTTTGGGGTGTGAACGGTGACATAATCGGATTGCTTAAGCAGTTCGTCCAGGGTGACCAGGGTGACCCCCATGGCCTGGGCTGCTTCAGACGTGCCGAAGGGATCATATCCGATAACCCGCATTTTCAGGCCTAACGCCCGGTCAGCCACAATGGACCCGATCTTGCCCAGGCCGACGATGCCAAGCACCTTATCTTGGACTTCTCTTCCGGAAAACTTACTCTTTTCCCACTTCCGAGACTTCAGCGAGGCTACCGCCTGGGGAATCTTCCGTGACAGGGCCAACATCATGGTGATGGTATGTTCGGCGGTGGTCACGGTATTGCCCAGCGGGGTATTCATGACCACAATGCCCCTTTTGCTGGCCGCGGGGATATCCACATTATCCAACCCGATGCCGGCCCGTCCGACGACCTTCAGCTTTTTGCCGGCCTCGATGATGGCGGCGGTCACTTTGGTGGCGCTTCTGATGGCCAGGGCGTCATAATCGCCGATAATCGCGGCCAACTCTTCCGGCGCCAAACCCGTCTTGACGTCGACTTCGATCCCTTCCGCTTCCTGGAACAATTTGATGCCTTCTTCAGACATCTTGTCGCTGACCAGAACTTTCATTGGGCCCCTCCTATCAAAACTTCTTCCGCCGCTTTGACCCCGGCCCCCAACTCAAACTTATAGCCAAGTTCCATCAGGGTCATCTCCAGGGCTGAAAGGGCCGTAATCAGGTCAAACCGATCCACATAACCCATGTGAGAAATGCGGAATATCTTGCCCTTAAGCGCGTCCTGACCACCGGCAACAGTGACGCCGTGTTTGTCTCTCAAAATTTTTACGATCTTTCCGGCGTCCATGCCTTCGGGGGCGAGAAACACCGTTAAGGTTTCGGACGGAGAATCTTTGGGGAACATGGCTAAACCCAGCGCCGTAGCCGCGGCCCTGGTGGCCTTGGCCAAAAGAGCATGGCGGGCGAACATGGACTCCAACCCTTCGGCCTTGATGTCCCGCAACACCTTTCGGAGGCCGAAGACCAGGCTTACGGCGGAGGTGTAAGCGCCTTTATTTTCTAAGAGATTCTTCCGCTCTTTCTTGAAGTCAAAGTAAAATTTAGGTAAATCGGAACGACCCATCATCTCCAGGGCCAGTTCGCTCAGGCTGACGAAGGCCAGACCCGGAGGCAGGCCCAAAGCCTTTTGCGACCCGGACACAACCACGTCCAGCCCCCAGTCGTCGGTCTTGATGTCATAAACGCCTAAGGCCGAAATGGCATCCACGACCAGGGCCACGCCGCTGAATTCCTTGACCACGGCTCCGATTTCCTGGATCGGAAATTTCACACCGGTGGAGGTTTCGTGGGCCTGGACGTAAACAGCTTTAATCGCCGAATCCTTTTTTAGATGATCCCGAATGACGCCGGGATCGGGACCATAGCCCCATTCTACGTCGATATTTACCGGAGTTAAACCATATGCCGAAATAATCTGAGCCCATCTCTCGCCGAATTTACCACCCCGCACCACCAGGCCCTTATCACCTTTGGCCAGCAGGTTCGACACCGATCCTTCCATTCCGCCGGTGCCGGTGGCCACCAGGGTCAGCACTTCATTCTTAGTCTGAAACAGATACTTCAACCCTTCCCGCACTTCGGCCAGAATCTCAGAAAATTGAGGAGAGCGGTGATGGATGATGGGTTGCGCCATTTCCAACAAAACTTCCGGAGACACAGGAGTTGGCCCCGGCGCCATAAGGTATTTCTTTTTCATAGTTCCCTCTAGGTAAATTGACGAGTTTTCCTCCGGTTGCATCAACAGCCGGTTGAATCAATAGTGGTTGGTCAAACAAGACAGGTAACTCACTCTTGGCCCGAGTATAAAAAGCCTTCTCCCGGACTCCCCTAACCTCCCGAGGCCGGGCTGAGTGAATTCCTATCTGTGGGGTACGGAATTGATTGGTCAAAAGGAACTTCAGAGAGGTTCTATAATACGGTGGAAAGGATTTGTCAAGAGGTTATCCTAATCGGGACTGGGCAAATGTGATGTATTTAAGTTCGAGTTGGTCCGTACCGGCCGGTATACAATCGTGACATCCGTTAATTGTTTATAAAAGAAAAAATATAATATAAATAACTTCCTGTGAGTGGCAAACACAGGCGTTATATTGATTTCATACCCGTTAGTTCAGGGGCGGCAAATGATGCTCCATGGGTCGGCCGCCGGAGCTTTCCTTTATCTGTCTATAGTGAGAACTCAAGAGGTCATTTAATAAGTTGCGATCGTAATCAGCCATGTTTTTAAAAACTAGTTTCTTCTGCAATTCTCTTTTGGGATGACTCAAAGCAAGTCTACCGAATGCCTCATCAATAAACGAAACGGAGGCGATCAAGCGGTTGTTGAAGTCGACTTCAAACACATCTGTCTTATCCCACAATTCCATCAACAACTTATTTACCTTATCCCCATCTGCTCTTGTAACCGAATTATTCCCGCATAGTTCCGTTATGTTAATCTTCATGGTAAGCCCCTCAAAAAAATAGTTCCTCCTCTGAATC
>JADFYA010000159.1 GCA_015233285.1 Deltaproteobacteria bacterium
TCGCCCCCGGTCGTCTTCCACACCCCATCGACCTTGAAACCCGACGCTCCGGGGCAGTCGCCGGTTCCCTTCCAGCAATTGTAATAGATATTCAAAAGGTCGATGTATTCAGCCGTGGCTTTGACATTCCCGACCGGATTGGGATGGCTGTCCCATTCATCGGAAGGATAAGCGGCCATGTTGTTGGCGACGCCCTGGACATGCTGGATAGCCCCATTGCGGAACCGGTGATGATTGCCGGAGTCTAGACCCAGGTCCGTGACATTGGGGCTGCCGCCGTTGCTGGTCAACACATTGTAGAAATCAAATACAGCCACATTACGATAGGCGTAGCCCCGCAGCCAGTCATTAGCCAGCCAGCTACTCAGGCCCCGGGCATTGGCCGCATGAACCGCATCGGTGTCATTGGCCACCTGGGGTGGAGAAGTAATCAGGATAAACAGCTTATCTTGCCGGGCGGCGAAATATTTTAACAAGTCATTATATATGCCTTTGGCATTAGCGACAGTCATGTACTCGGACGAGGCATCCTGGCCCCGGAGAGGATTGGCCCCGATAGCCGCCGGATCACTGGGTTGGCCGCTCAGGTAGGAATTAGGAAAGCACGATTTAAACATAATGACATTGTTTTCACCTCCCGGGTCCGTGGCCAGTCGTGAATAGAAGTCCCCACTCTGGTTGCTTTCCTGATATAGGGCCGACAGATAGGTACCACTATCAGGGCTGTTAAACCATTCCCACCAGTTGCCGATATCGGTCCGGTCTCCAATTCCTTCCGGACCCCAGCCGTAATTGGTGTCGCTCACAAAATAATTGTTTTTCTTCAGAGTCAGGCCCAAGCCGCCATTGCTGTCGGTTAGCCAGTTCTCGCCCGTGGAGTGATGAATGAAGATAAGCTTAACCGGCGAGGCTGGTGGATTGGAATTAAACGCCTGACGCCAGGCCCCGGCAAAAGAAACAGATTGGCCCAAGATAATCAGGAACAACGAACATAACAACATTATCATTGACCGACTCATGCTCAACCTCCTGGGTGCTGAAGACCCTGTCCGATGCCCCGTTGAACCCCTTCTTCAAGAATTGTCTCAGCGATATACGGCATAATGTCTTCTCCTCGACCGGCGATGGCCCGGTCTATAAAATTACTCAAATCCGTTCTGGTTAGTTTATCCGAGCGTAGCAAATATTGGGCCACAGCCCGGTCGGAGAAGACTTCTTTGAAGAACCTGTCGTGATGTTTAGTTGAGTTAGCCAATTTCGGCCTCGGCATGTTATCCGTTCAAAATTTCGACTGCTGGCATACATGTTCTCATAACCGGAACAAAAAGTAAAGTCTATCCTGCGCCGACCTCACCAGCGATTAACCGGCGGGCCGAAAGTCTTTCGCCTTAACATCCGATACCTTATAATCGCATTCCTTTGCTCACAGGTACTGAAAGCCGTACATCAAAGCCACGACCTAAAGGGACGAAAAAGGCGGATGAGTCGACTGGGACAACTTGTAAGGATAGCTACTAAAGTGGAGGACTACACTTTGAAAACCGCAACCATGGTTTGAAGTTTTTCGGCCAGGTGGGATAGCTCCGAGGCCGTGGTTTTAACTTGGGAAGAATCGGTAAACAGGTCTTGGGCGGAAAGATGAACTTCGGAGATGTTATCGGCGATTTCGGTGGCTGTCTCGGCTAGCTGAGATATATTTTCACTGACTTGAGCAATGCCTTGAGAGACATGACCAACGTTCTGGGCGATGTCGGTGGTCATGCCCGATTGCTTATCAACGGCCGCAGCGATCAGGGAGACCTTCTGGTTGAGTTCGTTGATCGCGTCCAAGATCTTCGTGATGTCTTTGACCGTTACGGCCGTATCTTCCTGGATGGCGTCAATTTCACATTTGATTTCTTCGGTCGCGGCGGCGGTCTGCCGGGCCAGGATTTTAACCTCATTGGCCACCACGGCGAATCCCTTTCCCGCGTCACCGGCGCGCGAGGCCTCAATGGTGGCATTCAAGGCCAGGAGCTTGGTGGCCTCAGAGATATCAGTGATGGTTCGAGTGACTTTGGTGATCTCTGCGGCTGAGCGGCCCAACTGGCCGACCTTGTCATAGGCCCGTTTTACTTCGGCGACGGTCTCTTGAGTCATTTTGCTGGCTTGATCGGCACTGGCGGCAATGTCGGTGATGGTTCCGGTCATCTCGGCCGAGGCGGTTGCGACCATGTCGGCATTATTTGAAGAACGATCTGTGGTGCTAACAATCGAAGCGACATTGGTGCTCATCTGTTGGGTCGCCGCGGCTACAGAATTGGATTTTTGGACGGTAGCCTTCGCCCCGGAGGACATTTTCTCCGATATGTCTGCCAGCTCAGCCGACCTGTCGGCCAAAGTCCGGCTGACCTGCCCGACATCTTGGATCATGCGGCGGAGATTTTCGCTGACTTCATTAGTCCCGGCGCACATCCGGCTGAGTTCATCCGAGCCGTAAATCTTCAGCGTGTGAGTGAAATCACCGGCTTTTATTTTGTTTGTAACCGTTTGCAGGTTCTGGATAGGCCGATTGACCAGCCGTTGAAACAGATAGTAAATCAATAAAATAATGATACCCAACCCCAGCGCCCCGACGATGAGATTGAGATTTCGGGCCCGGACAATGGATTGGGCCAACCGGTCGGTAGACGCCCGGACCACCATCCCGCCCAAGATATTCCGTGATTTGCTATGACAATGGTAACACCGGCCATCATTGGCGATGGGCCGCACAATGTCGAGATAAGGTCGGCCGGCCACGTCTTGCTCCATAGCCTTGTTGGAGCCTTTTCCAGCGGTTAGTTCCCGGCCGATTCCCTCGATGGCCACCTGGTCGGTGATCAGGCCGGCCAGGGGCTTTCCAATCAAGGCCGGATCTGTGGCAAATCTGATCACCAGGTCAGGCCCGTACACCGCCACTTCCACGTCGGGTACTCGGACCTTTACTCGCTTGAATTGTTGGTTGACTATTTCGTTATTGCCCATCGACAAGGCGTCTTCAATACTGCCCTCGATGGATTCCGACAACATCTCACACTGGTGCCTGACTTGGTCCCGAAACACCGACTTCATACTAAACAAGTTAAGTGCGATCATTACACCCATAACAGCCACAATCACGGCGGTCAGAGCCGTCAGTACCTTAACCCAGAGGTGTTCCGAATAACTTGACATCAAGGACATGTTGACGCCTTTCGGTTAGTGGGCTCCCCCAAAGACTAACGGCTTGTAGTTAAAAGTCTTGATTCGTTCCGGGCTATGACATTTTTCGCAATCGGCCATGTTTAGTTTTCTTTTAATATCCTTAGCGTCCTCCGATTTAACATGCAGGCTTCCCGGACCGTGGCAAACCTCGCAGCCGGGATCTTTTAGGTGAGGTGTTTCTCCTTCAGACCGAAATCCGCCCGGTTGCCCATACCCGGTGGTGTGACATTCAAGACAGCCGCGAAATTCCTGTTCCGTAAGCTCTCTTTTCATCACCGCTATTTTCGAGTAAGAATGCGCTTTTTTAGCATAGGCCGTGAAATTCTTAAATTCCGTTGCATGGCAATCCTTACATGCCGCGGCTCCCACAAAAGTCTTCTCGCCGTTCGATTCGGCCAGGCCGGCTCCCCCACCCCACCAACCGGCCATAATCAGGATCCAGAACAGCAACCAACCACCCGGGATTACCCTATGCCGTTTGTCAATGTTGGTCATAGCCCCCCCTAACGGACATTTAAATGAAATGGCAAAGGTTAGGATTGCAAGACACATTCGAAACCGGGATAAAATTCAGCGGCAATCCTGGCCCCAAAAAACCTCTGGGTCATACCCGCTGTTCGGCAACAGGTGAGCATTGATTAATGTGTTAAAATATTTCTACAAATATGTCAACCAATTTTGGTCAGGTTAAAAGAACAAACGCTTGAAAAATTCTTTTGTCGAGGTTTTATGTTGTTGAATAGAGCCGGCAAGAAAACTCCGAGGGGGACGGGCCGGACCAACCCACGGACAGCGGTAGGGCCCGGTCTTTCGCCTTGACACCGGGGGCACCCCACCCTATAATTACATTCCTTTGGTCACCGGCCTGAACGCGGCGTAAAGAAATGAAAAAATGGTATTGTCGGAATAGGTCCGGCCAAAAACAAAGAGATACTCAGGTTGCAGCCGGCCCTCCGATATAACAAACGGAATCCCTCCGCTTAACCGGCCCGGCCTGACCTGGTCCATCCGACCATACCTTAATTGAGTGGCGCCATGTTCCGCACAAATGACTTAATACTTTTGCTGGTGGTTTTTTCTTCTATGGCCGTGGGAATTTTGTGGCCTCGATTCGGATTGTGGTTTCAGGCGCTACCTGTTTACATGGTCATGTGCCTGCTGTTCTTGAGTTACCTGTCCATCACCCCGGAAGACCTCTGGGATACGCTCAAGATTTCGACCAAGACCATCTTTTACCTCACGTTATTGAAGATGGTGGCCTTACCGGTGGGGATATATTTCCTCTTCCGGGTCGTGTTGCCGGATTACGCCATGGCCGCCCTGCTCCTCACCGGGGTCTCGACGGGGGTGGTGGCGCCGTTCATCTCCTCCCTGGTCAAGGCGAATACACCCTTGGTCCTGGTCATGGTCATCATCACCTCACCCCTGACGCCCTTGACTCTCCCCTGCCTGGTCAAGCTCGTATCCAGCCAATCTATTCAGATTCCCTTCGCCGACATGATCAAGATGCTGGGGCTGGTTATATTCATCCCCATTATGGCCGTTGAGGTTCTGAGACGGGTCGCCCCGGTTATTCCAGCCAAAATTATCCGGCGACGTTATCCAGTGTCGTTGGCTATTTTCGCCGTGATCAATTTCGGCGTTTTTTCCAGGTATTCGGATTTCCTGCTGCGACACCCAGCCACCCTGCTCACCGCCACGCTGGTGGGTCTGGCCTTGGCCGGGCTGTACATCGTGGCCGTTATCCCATTTTTCGGGAACCTGCCGGTGGCCGACCAGTTAGCCGCAGTGATCAGCTTTGGAAATATGAATAACGTCTTGGTCATTGTCTTCGCGGCCAAGTTCTTCGGCCCGCTCGAACCAACCGTGGCGGCCATGTACCTGATACCTTTTTTTGGTCTCATCCTCCCCCTGCGGGCATACCGAAAATGGCGGTCGGGTTAGCCGGCCCAGTGGGAGATAGGGCGGGGAGGATACTTGGACTTTATTCCTCGGCCGGAGACTCCGGGTCTGCAGCGGCAGCCACGTCTTTATAAACTCCCAAAGGGAAGTAGGGAATCATTTCGTCGATCACGCGCTGATTAGCCCGGATGGAGTCCATCTTCCAGTTGGTCGGGCAGGAAGATAGGAACTCGACGAAGGCAAATCCTCGCCCCTCCACTTGGTATTGAAAGGCTTTCTGGAGGACCTTTTTGGCCTTCATCAGGTGTTTCGGAGTACATACGGCGACCCGGGCGGCATAGGCGGTGCCCCCCAAGGTGGCCAGGATCTCAGTCATCTTGATGGGGTATCCGGCGGTGGCCACTTCCCGGCCATAGGGAGAGGTGGTGGTGACCTGTCCCGGCATGGTCGTTGGCGCCATTTGGCCGCCGGTCATACCAAATACGGTATTGTTTACAAATATGACCGTCACGTTTTCGCCCCGGTTGGCACAGTGGATGATTTCTGCGGTGCCGATGGCCGCCAGATCTCCATCGCCTTGATAGGTGAACACAAAATTATCCGGCCGGGACCGTTTCACGCCCGTGGCCACTGCGGCGGCCCGTCCATGGGGCGACTCCAAAACATCAACGTCAAAGTAGTCGTACATGAACACTGAACAGCCCACCGAGGCCACCCCGATCGTTTTGTCCCGGAGACCAAACTGATCAATCTGCTCGGCCACCAGCCGATGAATAATTCCATGATGGCATCCGGGACAGAAATGAGCCGGTACGTCGATAAGACTCTCTGGTCTTTTGAATACTTGTTTCATAACTGATCCGTCCGATTATATAAAATGTGTGCCGGCCGTTTTGTTTCATCTGGATCTTCAACAGCCGATTAATTTTTCATAGGCCTTCTTGATCTCACTGAGCAGCTCATTGGGAGAAGGGATGGAACCCGGAGGCCGGCCATAGAACTCCACCTTGGTGGGGTCATTAACCGAAAGTCTGACATCCTCGACCATTTGGCCGGTACTCAGCTCCACCACCAAGCAACTGGGAATTCTCTCAGATATCCGGCGCAGAGCCGCCTCGGGAAATGGATATAAAGTTATGGGGCGGAAGAGGCCGACCTGCATCTTATCCGCTCGGGCCATCTTGACTGATGTCTTGAGAATCCGGGCCACCGAACCGAAAGCCGTGACGACCATCTTGGCGTCATCCAACAAAAACTCTTCAAACATCACGTCTTTTTTCATTGACTGATATTTTTGATGCAGCTTCCAGTTGTGTTCTGTCAATTCACCTTCAGAAAGATAAAGGCTCTTAATTAGTCTCGGCCGGCGGCCGGCGCACCCGGTCAGGATCCAGTCTCGATCATAATCCTTTCCCTGGTATGGATGCAAGACCACCGGTTCCTTGATCTGGCCCAACATGGCATCACCTAAGATGAGCACCGGGTTGCGATATTCATCAGCCAGATCAAAAGCCTTCATGGTCAGGTCATAATTCTCCTGGGCAGTGGATGGAGCTAAGACGATAGTCCGGTAGTCACCGTGGCCGCCGCCTCGGGTGGCCTGGAAGTAGTCTCCTTGTGACGGTGAAATGCCGCCCAAACCAGGTCCGCTCCGGCTCATATTGACGATCACCCCCGGAATTTGGCTCCCGGCCATGTATGAAATGCCTTCCTGTTTCAACGAAATACCCGGACTCGAAGAGGAAGTCATGGCCCTGGCCCCGGTCGCTCCGGCGCCCAGCAACATGTTTATAGAGGCTATCTCACTCTCGGCCTGGATGAATGTACCCCCGATGCCGGGCAGGTGGGCGGACATGTATTCGGGGATTTCGTTTTGAGGCGTGATAGGGTAGCCAAAATAGAAACGGCACCCCGCCTCAATGGCCCCCATGGCAATCGCTTCATTACCTTTGACAAACTTTCTATCTGGCACTGTTGTCTCCTGATAGCTGGAACAATTTGGGGTTTCGGGTCACTGGTTACGTGTTTCGAGTTTCGAGTTTCGAGTCAATGTCATTAAGTTAAGATTTCCGGTTTGGTTTTCGCATCACCCAGGGTGGCGCTTCGCTGACCCTTGTATGATAGAGCCAGGATTTGGGAATCGAAGAAAACTCCCAATTATAATTCCCGAGCCAGAGGTTAAGAGCCATTCCGTCGCCGTCGGCCAATTCCCGAAGAGCATGGCCAAAGAGGTTGAGTCAAGGCTCGGCGAAGCCGACCCGCAGGGCCTGGCCTTGACGCAAGCTCGGGCCATGCTACTCTAAGTGGCCGAAGGCACGGATCTTCTTCTGGCCGGTTATTGCATCACCTCATAATTTGTGGAACAATGTTACAATAGTTTTCCATAGTTGGTTCTGTTTTGGTCGTGGTAGACCGTCTGACCCTGAAGTCCGGTCCCCGAGACTGTAGCCCAGCCAGGTCGCCACGATCCCCTTATATGAACCCGAACAGTCGCATGGGCTAACCAAGCCCGAATAACAAGGACGGGAGGACAAGGGAACATGGAAAAAATGTTTGTGGGCATCGATATTTCCAAGAGCAAACTGGATGTGTTTATCCGCCCCACCGGTGAAACTTTGCTGGTTAAGAACGACCAATCTGAAGTTGATCAGTTAGCAGAAAAACTGATCGCCCTCCACCCAGAAAAGATAGTTCTGGAGGCAACAGGTGGTTATGAGTCTTTGGTTTTCGCCGCTCTGGCTGCCGCCAAGTTGCCGGTGGTGAGAGTAAACGCCAAGTTCGCCAGAGACTTTGCTAAGGCTATTGGCCAATTAGCCAAGACCGATAAGGTCGATGCGAAGATTTTGGCGCATTATGCCGAGGTCATCAACCCGGAGCT
>JADFYA010000015.1 GCA_015233285.1 Deltaproteobacteria bacterium
TACTCTTTCCATGGGTCGGATACAAATCCACGGCAGATGCGGGTGAGCCCGTCCAGAAAAAAAAGGTCGCCACTATCCGATATCGGTTGCCCCCTGACAATTTTGCCGGCACCGTCGCCAGCTTCAAAGAAGAAATGACGGCTCGAGGATACAAAGAGGGAAAGAACATTGAATATGTGGATTTGTTGACTTCGACGGGAGACCAGTCTTCCGCGCCGGAAGCCGAAGCATTTGTAGAAAAGAACAAGGGCTTTATCGACGCCTATTTGACCTGCGGTTGGATCAGCATGGTTGTCAGAAACAAAATAAAAGGAACTAATATTCCGCAGGTCGCCTCACCTCTCTATCAGCCTGTCGCCGTCAATCTGGTGGGCGGGCCACTGGATAAACCTTCCAAATCAAATATCGCCGTGGTTTATCTGATGTATCCCCCTGTGAAAACCATTCGGCTTCTAAAAATGGTTTTACCGTCTGCCAAGAAGTATGGAATTGTTTACCATTCCCAGGTTCCGGCGGATCAGTATTTCAAAAAATGGCATGAAGAGGTTCCGGTTGCGGCCAGAGAAGGCCTGGAATTCATCTACTTTGATTTGAATGATGGTGTCGATAAGGTGATGGCCCAGATCAAACAGTCCGGTGTCGATGCTTTTGGCGGCGGCGTGGCCATAAGAAGACCGGAATTTGCCGGACTTTTCAAAATGGGCATCCCGGTGGTCGGGCATAAAGATACGATAGATCTTGAAAAGATAAAACCCACGGATGAGCTTATCGGTCATTACAATCCCCTTGATGCCTGCGGGGTTCAGGCGGCAGTGATTCTCTCCGACGTTTTCGGCGGGAAGAACATAGGGGATATCCTTCCACAACCGGCATCCAAACAGATGGTCTATGTGAACCTCGATGCCGCCAAGCGCCTTGGGATCAACATCCCGACAAAGGTTCTCGGTTACTGCAGTTACATCATAAAATAGATCTAATTCGACGAGTTTTATTAATGGGCAGGCGGAAGTAACTCCCCAGATTCACCCGATGAACGCACATGGCGGAGACCCGCCGAGCGAGGCTTGAATTCAATTGCCCAGTCTGGCCTGATCTGCACAATTGGACGAAATCTGCGGATTAAATCAACGGAGCGTGGTTCTTCACGATGATGATTTCCATAAAAACCAAAATCAACCTGTCCATCTGCCTGTTGATCACGGGAGTCTTTATTGCTCTGACGATCAGCGGAACAGCTTCCATCAATATGGTCGTTCGTGATGTCAGTAATGAATTGCTTTTTGAATTTGTGGAAAAGAACATTCAAAAACTGCAATCAAGCTCGGATATATTGAAGGATGTCGGTCTGTTCGACAGCAAAGAGGTCGTGGATAACGCCAGGCGTGAGGCCATCGCTGAAATAAAGAAATTCAAATATAAAAATACCGGGTTCATCTATATTATCAATTCGGATGGTCAGGTGGTTTATCATCCCACCATGGATTCGAAGGTCAGTCTTAAGAGTCTGCCGTATATTCAAGACATCATTCGGAAAAAGAAAGGCCAGACGGCCTATGAAACAAAAGATGGTCAGGATAAAATCGGGACATTCGACTACTTCCCGGCCTGGAAATGGTATCTGTGCCTGGAGATGAGTGAGCGCGAGTTCTACCGGGAACGAGTTGTTTTTCTCCAAAGAGCCATACTCATATGTATTGCAGCCTTTCTTGTCGCCCTGGCTATCGGGCTTTCTCTCGGCTTTTCCATAAGTAAGAGACTTAACAAGATCGTCGAGATCGCCAAAAAGGTGACCATCGGCCGGAGTGATATCGCCTGGTTGTCGGACAGCTCCGATGAAATAGGAATATTGAATGCCTCGCTGAAGAGTATGACCGAAAGCCTGAAGGCAGCAGAGAAAAAATATCGCAGTATCTATGAAAATGCCGTTGAGGGGATATTCCAATCTGCCCCGAGTGGTGTATTTATCAGCGCCAATCCGTCTCTGGCCGGAATGCTGGGTTATGATTCACCCGATGACCTGATTTCATCGATAACCAATTTGTCTGAACAATTGTATGTTCACAGTCGGGATCGCGATGAGTTTAAGCGAATACTGGCTAATGACGGGCAGCTTATTGAATTTGAAACGGATTTTTACAAAAAGGATGGAAGTATCATTTACTGTTCTATATCGGCCCGCACCATCCAGGACGAAGCGGGCGAACTGCAACTTTATGAAGGCACTATTTTAAATATTACCGAGCGCAAGGAAAAGGAAAAGGCGGAAAGAGAACGCGAAGTCGCGGAGGCGGCAACAAGGACCAAGAGTGAGTTTCTGGCCAACATGAGCCACGAGATTCGGACCCCCATGAACGCCATCATCGGCATGAGCCACCTGGCCCTGCAGACGGATCTCACCCCCAAACAGCTAAACTACATAGAAAAAATAAAAACCTCGGCTCATTCCCTCCTGGGCATTATCAACGACATCCTGGACTTTTCCAAAATCGAGGCCGGCAAGCTCGAAATGGAGACCATCGACTTTCTGCTCGACGATGTCTTGGACAATATCTCAAACATTGTCACCATCAAAACAGAGGAAAAAGAACTCGAACTCCTCTTTTCCGTGGCCTCGGAAGTCCCCCGCTGTCTGCTGGGCGATCCGCTCCGCCTCGGACAGGTCCTGATCAATCTGGCCAACAACGCCGTCAAGTTTACGGAAGAAGGCGAGATTGTGATTCAGGTGGAACTGGAGGAATCTCTCGAAGAGCGCGTTCGGCTGCGCTTTTCGGTCAAAGACACCGGGATAGGGCTGACGGAAGATCAAATCGGACGGCTTTTCCAGTCGTTCAGTCAGGCCGACGGCTCCACTACCCGCCGTTACGGAGGCACCGGCCTGGGTCTGGCCATCTGCAAACGGCTGGTGGAGATGATGGATGGCCACATTGAGGTGACGAGCCGGCCGGGTGAAGGGAGTACCTTTAGTTTTTCGGTTGTCTTCGGCCTGGGCCGAAAAGGCAGTGAACTGCCGCCGCTCTCAACGGACTTGCACGGGATGCGGGTGCTGGTGGTGGATGACAATACCACTTCCAGAGAGATTCTGGAATCCAATCTGGCCGGAATGGATTTCCAGGTTGAAACAGTTTCCTCCGGCCTGAAGGCTCTGGATCTGCTGGAACAGGCGACCCTTGAGGGGAAACCTTTCAGCCTGGTCCTGATGGATTGGAAGATGCCCGAGATGGACGGCATCGAAGCCTCCAGGCGCATCAAGGCTCACACCCGATTGGCCCAGACCCCGGCCATCCTCATGGTCACAGCCTATGGCCGCGAGGAAGTCTTCCTTCAGGCCAAAGAAGCCAACCTGGACGGCTTTCTGATCAAACCGGTCAACCAGTCGGTGCTTTTCGACACGATCTTGAGTATCTTCGGCAAGGAAGAGGTGTATCACACCAGGGCTGCCGGCGCCGGTAAGGGCAAGCTGGACACTTCCCTGCTGAACGGGATTCAGGGCGCCCACATCTTACTTGTGGAAGACAATGTCCTCAACCAGCAGGTGGCTTCAGAACTCCTGGAAGCCGCGGGACTCCGGGTCACCACGGCCGGTAACGGACGAGACGGAGTGGATGCGGTCCTGGCCGGTTCCTATGATCTTGTTCTCATGGACATCCAGATGCCGGAGATGGACGGCCTGGAAGCCACCCGGTTGATCCGGACCCATGAGCGGCTGCAATGTTTGCCCATTGTGGCCATGACCGCTCACGCCATGGCGGGCGACCGGGAAAAAAGCCTGCAAGCCGGAATGAACGACCACATCACCAAGCCGATAGATCCCGATGAACTCTATGCGACTCTAGTACGCTGGATTCAGCCCGGCGAACGGGAGTGTTCCCTGGCCCCAATCCGGAAGGCCGAGGAAGCCCCGGTTTCGCTGCCCGAACTGCCCGATGTGGACGTTGCCGACGGACTGCGGAAAGTGGCCGGCAACACCCGGGTTTATCTGAAGGTTCTCAAAGGATTCTATAGCGATTATCAAAATGCCGGAGACTCCATCCGCGCCGCCCTGGAGGCGAACCGGTTCGATGAAGCCCGGCGGGCGGCCCATACCATTAAAGGAGTGGCCGGCAATATCGGGGCCCAGGCCCTGTTCCAGACCGCCGGCGCCCTTGAACTGGCCCTGAAGGATGACCACCAGGAACAAGCCCGGGAGCTCTTTCCTCCTTTCAAGGCTTCTCTGGACCGGGTCTTCTCGGGTCTGGCCGCCTGGGTTCAGGCTGAGGCCGAAGCGGCTAAGGAAGAGGCCGCCCCGGTCTCCGGAGGACCGGATTTTCAAACCGCCCGAGACCTGCTGCCCAACATAGTCCGATTACTCGAAGACGGAGATGCGGAAGCAGGAGACCTCCTGGGTTCTTTGCGCACGGCGCTGGCGGGAGCGGGCCTTGAGTCTACTCTGGATGTTCTGGAAGGCCACGTAGATGCCTTTGATTTCGACGATGCCCTGGCCGCTCTCGACCCCATCGCTCAAATTCTAAATCTAAGTCCAAAGGGCGATTCATGAGTTCCAACGAAAAACTGCGAGTACTCGTTGTCGACGACGAGCGGGCCAACATCACGCTCATGGCCGACGCGCTCAAGTCCGATTTCAAAACCGTGGTAGCCAAGAGTGGTTCACAGGCCCTTGAGCGCGCCGGATCGGACAGTCCGCCCGATATCATCTTGCTCGACATCCTCATGCCCGATATGGACGGGTACGAGGTCTGCCGCATTCTTAAGGCCGATGAGCGCACCAGGCACATCCCGGTCATCTTCGTTTCGGCCATGAGTGAAGTGGGAGACGAGACCAAAGGCCTTGAGATCGGGGCGGTGGATTACATTACCAAGCCCTTTAATCCGGCCATAGTTCGAGCCAGGGTCCGGACCCATCTCGAATCCGCCATGGCCCGGGCCAAGATATCGGCCCTGCTCAACAACTCCGGTCAGGGCTTCCTGTCCTTCGGCCGGGACCTGCTGGTGGATGAAGAATACAGCCGGGAGTGCGGGAAGATCTTCAACATTCCCATTGCCAATCAACCCATCAACGCTCTCCTTTACCCTGAGGACGGCCCGGAGCGACATAACTTCGCCGCCAATGTGGCCCGGATACTCTCCGATCCCGACAGCTTCAAACGCGATCTGTACATCTCACTCATGCCGGGCGAATTCCTGCTGAGCGGCAAGTACCTGCGGGCCGAGTACAAAGTTCTTGGCGATGACAAATTGATGCTCATCCTCACCGACATCACCGGCCAAAAGGAACTTGAGCACGGGATCCGCCTGGAGCGCCGGCGACTGAAGTTCATTGTCTCGGCCGTTCGGGAGACTCCTGATTTTTTTGAAATTCTCAAGGATTTCGATGAGCTCGACAACAAAAAATTGGAGGCCCTGCTGGGCTCCGGGGCGCCTCCTCGGCAGATCCTGGGTGAGCTCTACCGCCATGTCCACACCCTTAAGGGACTCTTTCAGCAAATAAATTTCATCCACCTGCCGCCGGCCCTCCATGACCTGGAAACCCGGCTCTCGGCCCTCAGACAGGCTGAACGCGACCTGGATATGGCGGCGATTCGGGCTGTTTGCAATCCATCAGAACTGCGTCAGGCCCGGCTCCGGGATCTGGCCGTTATCGAAGAAGCGCTGGGAGCCGACTTTTTGCTGCAAAGCGGCCGGATCGACATCACCCGCGAGCAGGCCTTCGGGCTCGAGGCCCTGGCCAAACGGCTGATGACCCGCGGTGCTCACGGTCTTGATGCCGAAGACGTGGCCTTGCTACAGGATTTGAGTATCATCCGCCACATCAGTTTGAAGTCCCTGCTCAACGGCTATCCCAAGGCGACACGGCTGCTGGCTGAGCGTCTCGGGAAGGCGATTTACCCCTTTTCCATGGAAGGCGACGATATCCTGGTCGATCCCGATCGGTTCAATAATTTTTCTAAAGCCCTCATTCACGTTTTCCGAAATGCCCTGGATCACGGCATTGAGTCGCCGGACGAGCGCAGCGCCCTGGGCAAGGACGAAGTCGGTACCATCACCTGCTCCGTCGCCTCGCGGGGGAGCGAGATCATCTTGACCGTTTCCGACGACGGCCGGGGAGTGGACGCGGATTTGCTGCGGGCCCGGGCGGTGTCGTTGAATTTACTTGGTCCGGAAGAGGCCCGCCGGCTTGATGACAGGGCGGTGCTGAACATGATGTTTGAAGAGTTCTTCTCGACCAGGGAGTCCATCACGGATCTTTCCGGAAGAGGAGTCGGGCTGTCCGCGGTGAAGACGGCATTGGAAGAGTTGGGTGGCAGAGTGGAGATAGAAACTGATATGGGGAAAGGTACGACCTTTCGCTTCATCCTGAAAACCTCCCCTTAATAGGGCACTTTTGAGGATCTACATTCGATGGCCGAACAATTTAATATCGCTTCCTTTATGAAAGTGGTTACGGAACGCGCCGTGATCTTTCTCACCGACGATCTGCATATTGAGGTGCACGGGATTCATTATGATCAGGAAAAAATGCAAAGGCTCAAGCTGCGCTACCTGACCTCGCTTCTGGCGGTGGAGGGCAGCCTGCGGCTTTATCTGGCCTTTAGTTTTGAAAAGCCCCTGATCGAGTATGCCTTCGAGATCTACGCTGAAGACATCGAGGTGGCGGAAGAGGAGCGGGAGAGATACATTGAAGAGACCGCCGCAGACATGATCAACATTATCGTGGGGAATGTTACCGGAAGCCTGCCCTCACAAGGCTCGGCGGTCAGCCTGTCACCTCCAATCGTCATCTCCGAAGCCAAGACCATCTTTCGTAACAAGGGAGAGCTGTTTTACACCGCATGCCTGGAAACGGCTCATGGACAAATGGATATCCATATCGTCGGCCCTAAGGACCTGTTTGAAGATCAGTGCCGAAGGCTCTCGGGTTACAAATGAAATAACGGTCTGAAGGAGGCCTGAGATGAAATCATTGTCTTTCATGCTGGTGGATGATTCCAATATCACCATCAAGAAACTGACCAACATGATCGAAGAACTTGGCCATCGAGTCATCTTTGTGGCCAACACCGGTCAACATGCTGCCAACGAATACATGGCTGTCAAACCCGACATGGTGACCATGGATATCACGATGCCGGATATGGATGGGATTGAAGCCACCAGAAGGATTGTCGCCCAGGATAAGAACGCCCTGATCATCATGATCACCTCCCACGGTCAGGAGCAAATGGTCATCGAAGCCATTGAAGCGGGCGCCAAGGGCTATGTCTTGAAACCGGTGAACAAGGATAAACTCAAGGAGCACATTGAACAGGTTTTTGCCAAATACGGAGCATAACCATGCTGGAGAATCTCATCTTTGAGACTCACTTTGATATCATTCCTTTCGATGTTTATGTGGTCGATATAGCTACCTATAATATCGTCTATATGAACAAACACCTTAAGGAACGCCAGGGGGATTCCACAGGTCTTTGTTGCTACAAAGCCTTTTTTGAATTGGAGCAGCCCTGCCTGTTCTGCAAGATCAGGGAACTAGTGACGAAGGACGGAAAACCCAACGGCAAAACCTTTGTTTTCGAACATTTCAACGACTTGCACGACCGCTGGTACCAACTGCAGGAAAAAGCCCTCTGTTGGCCGGATGGCCGTGTCGCCAAATATTCCATCGCTGTGGATATTTCCGAACTCAAAGAGACGCAGAACCGGCTGGCGGAGGCCCATGCCACCCTGGCACTCAAATCCAAAGAGCTTGAGATCCTCTCCGCCACGGACCGTTTGACTAAAGTTTACAACCGCCTCCGGCTAGATGAATTCCTAAAGGCCGAATTCCAAAGATCCCGGCGTTACGGCAATCCCTTATCCGTCATCATGCTGGATATCGACCATTTCAAAAGGGTAAACGATACGCACGGCCACCAGGCGGGGGATCAGGTACTTTGTGAGATGGCCGGGCTTCTGGAAAGCCACATCCGACGGACCGACCTGCTGGGGCGCTGGGGGGGGGAAGAATTTATGGTCATCTGCACGGAGACCGATCTGCCGGATGCCCTCGACATAGCTGAAAAAATACGTTGTGCCATCGAGACGCATCCCTTTCCCGTGATCGAGTCCATGACGGTCAGTTTGGGGGTCGCAGAGCTTAAAGAGGACGATACCATGGCCAGCATCATCAAACGGGCGGATGCGGCGCTGTATGAAGCCAAACAAAAGGGGAGAAACCGGGTCGAGGCCGCTGTTCAGCTTGATTCAAATGCACCGGCAGTCTCTTCAATCAAAACGCCTCCGGAAAGGGTTGGCTGTGTTAAACCAACTCTCTCCGGAGGCTTAAATTTATCCGGTCTAACCACTTCAGATGAATCCCTTAAAGGCCGGCCTTAACATGCTCTAGACAATATACTTGCCGGCTTCAGATATCTCGGCCGCGATGGCCTGCCTGAGCCCGATCAGGTCGATGGGAGTGTACTGGACCAGCTTGCGCAGGGCGGCCTGCATGGCGGCCAGTTCTGTTCCATTGGCCAGGGCAAAGACCACTTCTCCGGCGATGACTTCCAGTCTGGGCAAGGTGGAATAGATAAAGGCTTTGGCCAGATTCGTGACCCGCTTGGCCCCGTCTTCGCCGTCTCTAGCCAGGGCTTTTTGGGCCCGCAACCAAGAGCTTTCCATGCCGAAAACAGCGATGGTTAGATCGGCCAGACGCCCAAGAATTTCCTGTTGCTTCAGCAGCTTTTGGCCCAGCTTTTCCCAGGCCGTGCCTAAGACAAAGAGAAAGGTGTCCCGGGCCGCCTGAACCGCGTCACCGGCGTTCTCCCCGGCCACAACCTCGGATTCAAGCCGATGCCTCAACTGGGCCGCAGCCTCCATCAGAGGCAGATCCCCCTTGCCGGCCTTGCGGATGAGCATGGTCGGAATCAAGACGCGATTAATCTCGTTGGTGCCTTCAAAAATCCGATAGACACGGGCGTCCCGATAGAGTCTTTCTATGGGATACTCAGCGATCACTCCATAGCCGCCGTGAATCTGGACCCCTTCATCCACCACGTGGGCCAGCACCTCGGTGGCGAACACCTTATTCAGTGAACACTCCAGGGCGTACTCTTCAATGGCCTGGGCGGCGACGCGTCCCCCATCGGGTCCGGTGGTGTCTACGCTGTGCATGATGTCTTCGATCAATCCGCCGGTTCGGTAGAGCATGCTTTCTGCGGCATAGATCCGAATCGCCATCTCAGCCAGTTTTTCCTTGATCAAGCCGAACTCAGCGATGGGAACGTTGAACTGTCTCCGCTCGTTGGCGTAACCGGCGGAAAGCTCCAGAGCAAGTTTGGCGTTGCCCACGGAATTTCCGGCCAGCTTATACCGGCCCAGGTTCAAGATATTGAAGGCCACCACATGCCCGCGGCCAATTTCAAAGAGCAGGTTTTCAACCGGAACCTTGACATCCTCAAGGACGACCGTCCGGGTGGACGAGCCCTTGATCCCCATCTTTTTTTCTTCGAGTCCCAGTGATAGCCCTTCGGAGTTGCCGTCAACGATGAAGGCGCTGAATTTGTCCCCATCTATTTTGGCGTAGGTAATGAATATATCGGCCATACCGGCATTGGTGATGAACTGCTTGGCGCCATTGAGGATATAATGTTTACCGTCCGGGCTCAAGACGGCCTTGGTTTTGATCGACAGGGCATCGGAGCCGGCACCAGGTTCCGTCAGGGCATAGGCCCCGATCAGCTCCCCAGTGACAATACCGGGAAGATACTTACTTTTCTGCTCATGATTACCGAAAAATACGATGGGCAGGCTGCCGATGCCCGTCTGGCCTCCCTGGGTCATGGCAAACGAGCCGGCCTTGCCCATTCCTTCGGCCAGGATGGTGGAGCTGATCTTGTCCATCTCCATGCCGTCGTATTGTTCAGGGATCTCGGCCCCCAACAGCCCAAGCTCGCCGGCCTCTCCCAGAAGCTCCCGGATCAGACCTTCCCGCTGGGATTCCAGCTCATCGATCCTGGTTAAAACCCGGTCGCTCACAAAGCGTGAGACGGTCGATTCAATCATCCGGTGTTCTTCGGTGAAATCTTCGGGGGTAAAGACACTTTGGGGGTCGGTCGCTTGGACTAGAAAACTTCCCCCTTTTGGTAATTCAGACATCGGCTCTCCTCTCGTTCAGAACTCTCTTATGTTACTTTATGAACGGCGCCGTTATGGGCAGAATCTGTCTTCCAAAATGAGCATTAAGAGACATGGCGCCGGCCAGATAGATGGCCAGACTTCCGGCAATAAAAAGACTATAGGCCCCGGTCTTGGCAATCGCGCCTCTGCCCAGGGTGATGCCGAAATCAAGAGAAACGAGGCAGGCCAGGGCGACACACAGGAACAAGCCAAGAATGAAAAGGATCTTCGGGCTCTTTAAAAAGCAGGGAAGCATAATATAAATCCACAAGGATATGGCCAGCCACAACCATCCTTCAATGGAGGCGTCAAAAGGCATGCCGGCCCGGTGGAGAAAATACTTGGCGCCCACGCTCAAAGCTCCGGTTAGCATAAAAATACATGAAAACACAAGGAATACATTCGCTCCAGGTAAATTTTTATCTCTGAATTCAATGATGGCCACTACAAGCTGGACAAAGAAACCACCAATCAGCCAGGCAGCCAATATGGGTGCGGCATCATGGGTGACACTTCCGGACAACATTGCCCCGAAGCCAAAGCAGGCCATGGCCAAAGCACCCAGGCCGGCAGGAAGGGGATTGGAAAAGAGATGTTCCTGACTGGACAAAATAGTACCTCCTGATTTTCGTTAATGTTGCCGATCCGGTTATTACCCGTCTGCCCAGGCGAATGAACCTGACGGCGGTTGCCGAAAAACAAATTACGGCGGATTTTTCAGGGCAAAGGAAGCGGCGCTGAATATTGATTTCTTAGCTTATACTTGAGCAGCTTTCCACTGGCGCTCATGGGGAGCGAGTCCACAAACAAGACTTTTTTGGGGACCTTGTAACCCGCGATTTCCTTCTTGCAGAATTGCCGTATGTCATCTTCGGTGGGATCTGAGCCGTTCCTTTTCACCACGAGCGCGGTAACGATCTCTCCCCACTTCTGATCTTTCAGGCCGATCACGGCTGCCTGCCCGACGGCGGGATGTTTGTACAGAACGCTCTCCACCTCGGCCGGGTACACGTTCTCGCCACCGGTTATAATCATGTCTTTCTTTCTATCCACAATGTAGATGAACCCTCGTTCGTCCACCTGGCACATGTCCTGGGAATAGTACCACCCATCCCTGAAATCCTTGGCGGTTTCTTGTTCCTTGTTCCAGTACCCCATAACCGTGCCAAGCCCCCGGACTCTGATCTCACCCACGGCGCCCGGCGCCACCGGACGATCCTGGTCGTCCACCACCATAGCTTCCATGTCGGTAAAGGATCTTCCGCAAGAGCCCAGTATCTCCATCCGTCCTTCCTTGAGCGCCCCGGCGATCTCATCGGTTCTCAAGATGGTCGCCTGGCCGACGGTTTCGGTCGTGCCGAACAGATGCACGAACACATTCCCGAACCGATTAATGGCTTGCTGGAAGACCACTGGAGTGACGGGTGCGCCGGCGAAAAAAATCTTTTTCAAACTACTTAGATCATACAGTTCGTCATTGGGGTGTTGGACGAGAAACAGCAGCATGGGGGTGGCCAGCATCCCAGTGGTAACCCTGTATTTATCCACCAGGCGCATGAATTCCCCGGTGTCCCATTGGGCCATGATGATGGAAGTGGTTCCATTGTAAACATCATTCATCAGAGTAACTTCGCCGGTGGCATGGAATAAAGGTGAGGCGATGATCCCGACATCATCTTTATTCATTTTCATCTCCAGGGTCAGGCTCCGCCCTGCGTGGTAATAATTAATGTGGGTGGCCATACACCCCTTGGGGGCGCCGGTGGTGCCGCTGGTGTACATCAAGGCGGCTAGATCGTCCTCAAAAACCGTCACCTCCGGTTCGTGGGCCGGGGTCTGCTCGATCAGCATCTCGTAATGATGCCATCCGGCCGGGGTCTTGGACCGATCTCCGATGAAGATGAAGTGTTTCACGAAGTGCGGCAGTTGTATTGAGCTGAATTCCATCTTGATCGATGCCGAACTGGACCGGTATGATCATCCCCTGGCCCAAAATCCATGCTCGGACTGCCGGCTGTGCGTCGCTGTTTGCCCGGTCGGCGCCATCAGCCGGGATAAGCCATTCGATTTTATGGCCTGCATGACCCACAGTTACCGAGACAATTCATTCGGCTTCCTGGACTGGATAGATGCCATGATCTCCTCGGCTGATCTCAGTGCCTACCGATCCCGGTTCCGTGACAGCGAAACTGCATCCATGTGGCAGTCCCTGATGTATAAGATGGACTTCAAGTGCGGGTGCTGCATGGCGGTCTGCCCGGCCGGCCAAGACATCCAGGCAGGCTTCCAAGAGCGAAAGGCCGGCTTTATAAAAGAGATATTCCGGCCCTTAAAAGACAGAAAAGAGCCGATTTACGTCGTGGCCGGGTCGGAGGCCGAGGTCCGGGCCAGACGAAATCCAAACAAGGAAATCCGTTATGTCGGCCTTAGTCCGGCCAGAAGGATCTAATTGCTGGTTGCTTGTTTCTCGTTTCTGGTTGTCTTCAATGAGTAACCCGTAAAGTAACCGGCAACAGGTGCACACGGAAGCGTCAATTATAGCCGCACCAAGCTATAACTGGAGGAATGGAAGCCATGGACTACACTAATGAGATGAAGAAGACCATCACCGCCTGGGGGGCAGATCTAGTTGGGATTGCCGACGTGGAAGGTTTAGCCGGAATTAGAACCAATCCCGTTCATCTCCTTGATTCCTTTACCAGAGCCATATCCATCGCCGTGCAACTCCCGGTCTCGGTATTTGAGATGATTTCCGATCAGCCGATCCCCATTTACGCCGCCATATATCAAACGGTAAACCGGCTTTTGGATGAAATCGCCTTCAAGACATCCAGAAAGCTTCAAAGTGACGGTTACCTGAGTTTGCCGATTCCGGCCTCCCAGGTCTTGGATCGAGAAAACTGGTATGCGGCCATTAGCCACAAAGCTGTAGCCAGGTTGGCCGGTCTGGGCTGGCAAGGCAAGAACCTGCTGTTGATCACGCCTGAGTACGGCTCCCGGGTCCGGCTGGTCACCGTCCTGACTAATGCTCCTCTGGAATGCGACCGGCCGGTAAAGAACCTCTGCGGCAAATGCAATAATTGTCAGGAGGCCTGTCCGGTGGGGGCCATTAAAGGCATCAGCACAGAAGATCATTACAAAAGCCGAAATGAAGCCCTCCATTTTCAGCGATGCGTTGAAAAGCTTACCGGTGAATTCGCCAAGATCCCTGATATTGGGGCGCCCATATGCGGAATATGTATCAAGGTCTGTCCATTTGGTCTAAAAATCAAGAAAAATAAATCGAATAACAACACATGAGGGGGCAGCATCATGACAGAGACGAACTACCTGGAAGCCGCCAAATTTATCCGCGATGACCTCAGACTGAAAACTTTCCCGGTCGCAGTCAAGTTTTTAAAAGACAAAGCGGACTTTCCGGAAAAAACCCGGCGGCCGTCCATGGCCATGGGAAAAAGGATCGCCATTTGCCAGGGTCTGACGATGGCCAGAAATTACGGCTGGACCGTCGGGCTGGCCAAAGAGGATGTAATTTGCGTACCGGCGGCCATCGTCTTCGGTTTTAGTGGCTCGGCGGACCAGACGAAGTCCCTGGCCCGGTTATTTTGCAAGATTAACTTCGCCGGTAGCGACGATCTGGCCCAGCAGGAGACCTCTTCCATGTGCCGGTTTGCCAAAGGGGAAATCGAGGGAATTCTCCTGGCCCCCCTGGAGAAAGCTTCTTTTGAGCCGGACACGATCGTCATCTATGGCAATCCCGCCCAGGTCATGCGCCTGACTCAGGCCTGGTCTTACCTGACCGGAGATCGGGTGGCGGGACTATTCGGGGGCAAGGTGGAGTGCGACGAATGCCTGATTGCCCCGTTCAAGACGCAATCTCCCCGAGTCGTCATTCCAGGCCACGGCGAGCGCATATTTGCCGCCACCCAAGATGATGAATTGGTTTTCGCCTTTCCAGGAAAATTCCTGCTGGAACTTACCCGAGCGCTTCCGGAAGTCGGAAAGGCGATAGGGGCCCGCTATCCAGGAACGCCTTACCAGAATTTCCAGCCGGATTTTCCAAAAGCCCACAAGGAACTGGGGAAAGAACTGGGGATTTTGTAACATAACCTGAGTTCGACGAGTTCTATTGATTGAGAGATAGAAATAAATCCGCAGATTACGCAGATGAACGCAGATTACTGAAATCCACAGGCACATGCGATCATTCGTCTTTTTAATCTGCGCAAATCGGTGTAATCTGCGGATTGAATCATGGCCCTTGATGCTAATCGTTTAGCATACTCGTCGAACTCAAGTTAACTAACAACCGGCGTGAAATATCGCCGAAGGAGGTACCTGATGAAGAAATCCATGGGCGCAAAGACACTGGTCTACCCGACACCGGTCTGGGTCATCGGAACGTATGATCAGGAGGGCAAACCTAACGTTATGACGGCCGCCTGGGGGAGCATCTGTTGTTCCCAGCCGCCCTGCGCGGCCGTGGCTCTGCGGAAAGCCACCTATACCTACGGCAACATCGTAGCCCGCCGGGCCTTTACCATAAGCGTGCCGTCTGAGGCATATGTCAAAGAGGCCGATTATTTCGGGATGGTCTCCGGAAAAAATACGGACAAGTTCGCCGTTACCGGGCTGACCCCGGCCAAGAGCGATTTAGTCGATGCGCCTTACGTGAAGGAGTTTCCCATGATTGTGGAGTGCCGATTACTCCACTCTTTTGAAATCGGGCTCCATACCCAGTTCATCGGTGAGATCGTGGATGTCAAGGCCGATGAAACCGTGCTGAATGAACCAGGGCTCCCCGATATGGGCAGAGTCAGGCCGATAGTGTATGCCCCCGGAGTCAGCTCATATTACGGCGTTGGACCGTGTCTGGGGCAGGCCTTTTCCATTGGGAAGCGGGCCTGAGGAGAAGGTGGTTTTTCCAAGAATTCGGGTGAAAATGCGCCCGCTTTTGAACCAATATGATCAAAGCTCCATCAGGCCGACGGCGGCAGTCCGGTGTGGCCGGCCGACCTGGTGGAGCGAATCACTCCGGCAATTCCTTCTCCTCAAAATCCATCTGAATGTCCACCTCGTTGTCCTCGAGGTTTCGTGTTAGATGGGGATATCGTTTTTCAAAGACGTGGATCATACCACCGTTCTCCTTTAGGACGTGGGCGAGAAATCCCTTATAATCGTTCTCCTTGGCGATCTTTTCTAAGGCTTCCAGGAGATGAGAACCGACGCCCTGGCCCTGAAAATCCTCTGAGACCATTAAGGCGATCTCGGCTCTGTCGTGCTCGGCCTGGGCGTAAGAGCCAATGGCCATGATTTCCTTGTGTCCACCCCTGGACGTGAGACCGATAATGGACATATTCTTTCGGTAATCCACGTTGGCCCATTCCTCCTGGATGGCTTTGTGCGGAAAAAGCCGGCGATGGTAGAAGAACCGGTAGTAAATGGTTTCAGCCTGGAGCGAATAAAAGAAATTTCGAAAGGCAAACTCATCCGAAGGCAGCAAGGGGCGAAACTCGATCGTCTTCCCGTTTTTGAGTTGAACCGTGTTTTTATAGCCTTCAAGAAACATAAGGTCTTCCTGGTGGGGCGGGAGCTGGTCCGAAAAGATATAATGGCGCTTTTTGGCTTCGTTGATCAACCCCTCCCGAAACTTGGGGTGAGCGATTTGAGCCAGTTCCATGACCCGCTGATAAATGCTTTTCCCCTTGAGCTCGGCAATGCCGTATTCGGTGACTACAAAATTGACGTCGCCCCGCGTGGTGGCCACCCCGGCTCCTTCGCTGAGGTTAGCCACGATGCGCGACACTTGTCCATTCTGCGCGGTGGAAGGCAAGGCAATGATGGAAAACCCACCCTTAGACATGACGCTCCCCCGGAGAAAATCAACCTGATCTCCTATACCGCTGTAGAACAGGTACCCGATTGAGTCTGAGCAGACCTGCCCGGTCAGGTCGACTTCCAGGGCGGAACTGATGGAAATTAGATTGTCGTTCTGGGCAATGTTGGTCGGGTTGTTCACGATTTCGGAACCCAGGAAACAGAACATCGGATTATTGTCAATGTAGTCGTAGAGCTGCCGAGATCCCATGCACAGGGACGCGACCACTCTTCCGGGCAGCAGGGACTTTTTTTTGTTGGTGATGACTCTCTTCTCAAAAAGCGGCAAAAATCCATCCGTGATGACTTGAGTATGGATGCCCAGGTCTTTCTTGGTATCAAGAAATTTGAGAATAGCGTGGGGGAGTTGGCCAAACCCGATCTGGAGGGTCGCCCCGTCGTTGACCAGTTGTGAAACGTAATGGCCGATCCGCCGGGCGATTTCGTTATCCGCAATTCTGGTCAGACCTTCGACCAGGGGTTCTTCATGCACAACCAGATAATCGATTTCATCGATGTGAACGAAACTGTCCCCCATTGTCCTGGGCATCTTTGGATTAACCTGGGCGATGACCAGGTTGGAATTTTCCATGCCGGACCGGGTGATGTCCACCGAAACACCCAAACTGCAATAGCCGAACTGGTCCGGAGGGCTGACCTGAATCAGAGCCACATCCAGGCCAATGGTTCTGTTGGCAAAAAGCTCGGGGATTTGAGAAAGATAAGCGGGAACATAATCTATCTTGCCTTCAAAAGCCACCTTGCGCATAGTAAAGCTGATAAAGAAGAGCTTGAGCGAAAAACGGCTGAGGAAGGCCGGGTCGCTGACGTATTCGGCCAGCGTCAATGACAGCATCTGGTAAATCAAGATGTCCTGCAGGCTGGGATCGCCCACCATGGCCCTTATGAGATGTTGGGGCTCGCCGCAGCCCGTACCGATAAACACCCGGCTGCCCTTCTTTATCTTGGAAATAGCCTGTTCAGCACTGACCACTTTCCCTTTGCAATTTATGTTTAGCCAGTCAAGATATTCCATCAGGTTACCCTCCAGAGTTAAAGCAGTTTCTCGGTCAAATCCGAATCCCGGCGTTCAAGCCAACCTATTCAATCATTGCCCCAGGCAAAAATCAAGGATGATCTCGTGAAAGATGGGCAATATTTAAGTTGGCCGGGGTAATTTCGGAAACCTTCACAATACTAAATGCCCAGTTTAAGCTAGAGGATATCGCCACTCAAAAAATTGTGCGGTCCCCTGGGTGACTCGAAAAACATCTTGACATCGGCTCGTCCATGGTCTATAAATATCTCTTTATGACAAAGGGGGCTTTTTCCGCCCCCCTCCATAGAAAACTAAAGCCAAACTTCTGCGTCACCCCTGGTCCCATCGTCTAGCGGTTAGGATAACGGCCTCTCACGCCGTAGACACGGGTTCGATTCCCGTTGGGACTACCACTACTCAGGTCGAATCTGGGACATTTCCCAGGTATTTTTTTGACGCCGAACAAGCATTGAAAAATCTCCTCCTGCTCCCCGCCCTATCCTCTTGTCCGAAAAACCAATTAGGACCGATTGGCATACCTCCATGAATCCGTTTTGAGAACTTTTCCCTTGTCGACCGGCGGGTGTCTGCGTTCCGGCGTTCTATGGTAAATGTTGCCGATGGAATAATTCGGGACGCTCAAACAAAAAAAGCCGCCAACTCCCCCTATTCAGGTATCAGCGGCTCCCATAGTTTTTTGACAGACAGTTGCTGCCTATTTTCCAACGACCAGAACTTCAAAGCTGCCTTTTACCATTACCGGTCTCTGTTTAGCTCCGGCCGGTACAGGTTCTGTCGGCTGGGCAAACTGTGCCCCAGGTAAATAGATATGGTGAGTTTTGGCGTCAATGGCCATTGTGCGTGACCCTCGCTGCGTTGCCACATTGTCCACTACTTCAAACTTGCCCGGAGAAGATTCTCGGACTACTGTCAGGGTCCCGTCGCCGTTGGCACTAAAAGCAAGTCCCGTCGCCGGGTCAAAGCCGTTTCCATCAACTTTTTCACCAATCGGCATCTGGGCAATTACTTTTTGCGCGTTTATGTCGAAAATCGTCATGATCTTATTATGGCAACCTGAAAATACTCTGTTATGTTCGGCATCCAGTCCCATGCCGGTAGGTTCTTGGCAAGGCTTCAATGACCACCTCTGAGATAAGCGGGTGTTGAGGCTGTCGATTTCCACGAGTTCATTGGTATCCTCGATATTCACGTAAACCTTTCCCTTGCCGTTAGTTACTGCGTATTCAGGTTTCCCGCCGATAGGAATTGTCTTCACAACTTTGCCTGAAACGGCGCCAATTACTGTTGCGTCTTTACTTTTACCATTAAATGTAAAGACTTTTTTCGAGGCAGGGTCATAAAGGATTGCATCCGGATTTTCACCGGTCTTGACCGTGCCCAGAACCTTCAACGTCTTCAAGTCGAAGATAGTTGCCGTGTCTGCTTTGCCGTTGCTGGTATAGCCCCGATTAAATTCAGGCGCCACAGCAATGCCGTGAACTCCCGGAGTGTCAGGGATATCGCCCACGACCTGATCAGTATCAAGGTCAATTACCATGACATGGGTGCTTCGGGATATGTATAGACGCCGGGCTGGTGTATCTGCCGTCAGATAATCCCAGCCCCCTTCGCCGCCGACTTTTAGCCTTTTGATGATGTGGTAGCCGGAATCACCGGCAAAGCAAGGCGCGGCGATGGCCAGAATACAAAAAATAAGGAATGATTTCATTTAATTGCTATTCCCTCCGTTAGAGTAAAAAAGAAGTCGCGATGTCAGCGTTGAGGAATGGAGGGGAGAATGCGCGGGCGGTCACGCTGGGTTCCCCTTTGGGAGGTCTTGCCGCCCGCTGGGGAACATGATCACAGTTTAATCCATTTTTTTGGCCGGGGCAGCCTGGGCTGCGGCGTCTAATAATTTCGCCTGGTCGGGGTGCTGTCCCATCCATTCGACCTGGCCGGAGTCAAGATGATACATGGCGCCCACCAGCTTGATCTTGCCTTCTTTTGCGAACTTACGAATATCCGGACTTGTCTTGAGCAGGTCTTCAATGGATTGCCAAACATTGGCTTTGATGGCCGCGTCGACCAGGGCCTTGTCGGCCAGTTTCGGATCGGCCTTCTTAACCTTGGCCACCGCCGTGTTAATGTTCTTGACCAGCGGCGGTAAACTTCCGCCCAGATGTGCCCCGGTGGCCACGGCGGTCACAGCCCCGCAACTGGTGTGCCCTAAGACTAGGATAACCGGCGCGCCCAGATGCTCGACGGCATATTCGGCTGACCCGACTTCGTCCGCGTTAGCCACATTGCCGGCCACCCGGATGACGAACACATCGCCTATGCCCTGGTCAAAAA
Organism: Deltaproteobacteria bacterium; assembly: GCA_015233285.1. The sequence continues at coordinate 19,421 of JADFYA010000015.1, forward strand.
TGATCTCCACCGGACCTCGGGAATCGGAACAACCGATCACTGCGGCAATGGGGTGCTGACCTTTAGTGGCCGTTTCTTCCCGGCGTTGTTTGTCGGCCCGAGGATGTTCGGCTTTTCCGGCCACATACCGGTCGTTACCCTGTTTAAGCCGCGCCAAAGCCTCATCCGGCGATATCCCCGGCCCGGCTGATGAGGCCCAGACCATGACGCCGGTCAAGCACATGGCCAAACCCACAAACAGCCCCATCCCTTTCTTCCTATCCGTCATCTTCATTTTTCTCCTCCTGGTTTAAGATTGTTCTTAAAATAGTCGTCTGTTCAATTTCCCCGGCCCTTGATAACTCTCCAGCATATTCACGCCGCAACGCCATCGCGAGACGCCATCCTGTCCATGTCGCCGAAAAATCAGATCTCAGTCCTCAGCCTTAACCAGCAACAATAGAATTGTGGTTTACATTTTTGCCTTTAGTTTCAGCTTATTGGTCAAAACCCTAAGGCTATGCCATTTGACTCATAATTACCATGCCTTATCATGAAGAAATCTCGGTGTCAAGAGATATGGTCGATCCCCAATTCGCCACCCACATTGATATCGTGATAAAATTAAGGCCGAGATAAAATTTCAAGTCCTTGGGCACCTGAGGACTCTTTAATTTTGTTCTATATCAACTTGTTGTAGGAATTGGTAGCCGATTGGGAAAATTTTATTGACTTGCGCTACACAAGAAGCTATCAAGTAGCCATATTATAGCTGTGATGTAGCTCGTATCAGATTAAGAATAGCTCTGACCGGCCCGATGAATCATTATCGCCTGCCCCAGACAAATTAGGCAGCCTTTCTGGATGCGCAGGGTTTCCAAACACCTGACTTCAAGAACAGGAGAGGGAAAAAGATGAAAACCTTTTGCACATTGAGGCGAATGATCGCCCGAAACCTGGAATACCACCCCGAGAAAATTGCCTTCATCGAAGGCCCGAGGCAATACACCTTTCGAGAATTTGCCGACCGGACCCGAAGTATCGGAAACGCCCTGCTGGGGTTTGGC
>JADFYA010000160.1 GCA_015233285.1 Deltaproteobacteria bacterium
GCCGCCCTCCCTGTCGGGGGGGCTGAAACAATTCTGGTGGCAGAGGACGATACCGCAGTCAGAGACATCATGAAGGTTATCCTTGAAAGACACGGATACACCGTGATCGAGGCGGAGGATGGACAGGATGCGATCAACAAGTTCATGGATAATAAAGACAAAATAGATCTTCTTATCTTTGATGTGGTCATGCCGAAAAAAAACGGCAAAGAAGCTTATGAGGAAATCAAAAAAGTCAAAGGAGATATCCAAGCCGTTTTCTCCAGCGGTTACACGGATGATATTCTTCAAAAAACAGGGATAATAAAAGAAGGCCTGGGCTTTATCTCAAAGCCGGTGACGCCGCACCTTCTCCTGTTAAAAGTCAGACAAGCCCTGTCCCGGTAACACAAGATATCTTTTTACGGAGCTTGACGGAATACGCATAGCATTTTCTCTAAGATGGCATGACGCAGCACCAAATTTATATGGCGTTTGAATGACGCACGTCATTTTTGTACGTGACTTTTATTGTCTAATAGTTTATAATGATGATATTGAAGTTCCCCGACCGCCATGGGTGACTCGCGGTTTAAAGCCGCTTCAAACGGCTAAATTTTTCATACCTCAGGTTTCAGCCTCAGGTATCTCATTTGGAAAGCCTATATTGCTCTTGCCTCAATATACTTCAGGTATAATATCAACATATCTCTTCTCCCTCGATCCATCGTTTACTATTCCAACTCTTCCAACACATCTGGATATATCAATTATTGGTTGCTTTACACGGTGTTACGGTCTAACGCCAACATTCCCGCCATAACTCTGGGTGGCGGCCGGGCTCCGTCCCAGATTTACTTCTCCCGGCAGATTCATGAATTCGACCAAGTTAAATTGAATTAACTTGGTTTTGATTAATTCCAGTTTTTGGGTCAACCTCTTCTTCCCCACGAAAAGGCAAAAAAAATAATCCTTGTTCGTTTTTGCATATCGCGATAATCGAAGACATCCGGCTGAGACAGCCTTTATCAATCGGTTCGAGTCGCTTACCCCAAGTCGAGTCAATGAAAATTCAGGAGATAAAGAATGGCTACGAGTCACCCGGCGCATCCGCTTAAATCCCGCGCCAAGGTATTACTATCCAGCGTTTTTGGACCATATGCTCAAGATGATGAATACGGCAGCCGCAAAATAAACCCGATGGAGCTTTACCATAATCAGGTGACGCGGGTCCAAGGCGGCTTTTCTCTACGCATGTTCCATCGTTCCTTTGGCCTGATGCTTATTCAATCCAACATCAACGCTCCCTGTACCCTGCTTGATTACCCCACGCTGGACCGGTTCGAGGAGGAGATCAGTCACAACTCTTACGACATCGTGGGCATAAGCTCCATTATCGTGAACGTAGACAAAGTCAAGAAGATGTGCGAACTGGTCAGGCAGCACCAACCGAAGGCCACGATTGTCGTCGGTGGACACATTGCCAATAAAACCGGCATCCATGAAACCATCGATGCGGACCATATCGTCAAAGGTGAAGGGATCAGTTGGTTTCGGAAGTTCCTGGGGGAAGACGAAAAGGCCCCAATCAGACATCCGATGACGTATTCGGCCATCGGCACCCGGATCATGGGCTACACCCTCCCGGCCAAACCGGGGGATACGGCCGCCATTCTGGTTCCGTCCGTCGGCTGTCCTGTTGGATGTAACTTTTGTTCCACTTCCGCCCTATTCGGCGGAAAAGGCAATTTCATCAACTTCTATGAGACCGGCGATGAACTCTTTTCGGTCATGTGTCAACTCGAGGAGAAACTTCAGGCCGATTCCTTCTTCATCCTTGATGAAAATTTCCTCCTCCATCGGAAGCGGGCGCTCCGGCTGCTCGAATTGATGCAAGAGAACAACAAAAGCTGGTCACTGAACGTATTCAGCTCAGCCCGGGTGATGCAATCCTATACCATCGAACAACTGGTCGGGCTGGGAATCTGCTGGGTTTGGATGGGTCTCGAAGGAGAGGACAGCAACTACCGCAAGCTAAACGGGGTTGATACCCACTCTCTGGTGCAGCACCTGCAGTCGCATGGAATTCGAGTTCTCGGTTCAACGATCATCGGCTTAGAAGATCACACCCCCGAAAACATCGATCAAATTATCGACTACGCCATCAGTCACGGCACGGACTTCCACCAGTTTATGCTTTACACGCCGAATCCGGGGACCCCACTCCATGCTCAACATGTCCAGGACGGAACTCTCCTACCCGAGTCGGAATTCCCAACGGCGGACGCTCACGGCCAGTATCGTTTCAACTATCGGCACAAGAATATTCATGACGGTCAGGAAGAAGACCTGCTCATCAGTGCTTTCCGCCGCGACTTTGAGGTAAATGGGCCCAGCCTGGTCCGGCTGATCAGATCAATGCTGAAGGGATGGAAACGGTACCATAACCACCCTGATAAACGCGTTCAAAACCGCATCGCCCGAGAGATGAAACCGCTCCGAAGTTCCTATGCCGGCGCAGTCTGGGCCATGAAGAAATGGTACCGGGATGATCCCCGCCTGGTCAAGGAAATGAAGGTTCTCCTGAAAGACATCTATAAGACGTTCGGATGGAAAACAAGGATATTAGCGCCTGTTGTGGGCAGACATCTCTACTCCACGTTGAAAAGCGAAGAAGCGCGGTTGGCCACTGGCTGGACCTATGAGCCGACCACATTTTACGAAAAAAACGCGGCCGCCCTGACCCTGGAAAGCGCCAAGCCGGCCCAAGCCCAACTGGATACATCTACAGTTCAATGGGTTGCATGTGATCCGTCACCGGTGCCGGGTAAATAAAAAGAGCCAGGCCCCTCTTGGGGTCTAGCTCCAAGTAACAAAAAGGAAGAATCCATATGGAGCAAATACCTGATGTTCTGCAAGCAGCCGGAGATGTTTACAAACTTCTCATGGAAAATGATCAGGTAAGAGTGCTGGAGGTTCGGTTGAAACCCGACGAAAAAGCACCGATGCATAATCATCCGAACAACCATGTCGTGTCTGTGATAAACGACGCCAAGTTTAGATTAACCCTTCCTGATGGGCAGACCGTTGAATTTGATGCCAAGGCCGGACAAACATTGTGGATAGAGGCGGGGTCACACGCAGCGGAAAATATAGGAACTACCAACGGACATAACGTATTGGTAGAACTGAAGAGATAACAATCCCAAAAGATCTGCCGAGAGGGAAACAAATCGGACAAATCTGCCGTTGTTCCGATTCCCGGCTGGAGATCTTCAGGTTACAATTTGCCCCTTCTCATAATGCTGATCAAGAGCCAAAAACCGATGACACCGGCTACACTGAAACCGATCAAGCCAATCACCGGGATGCCGTGGACAAGCGGCGGCAATTCGGCCAGAATGATCAATGATGAGCTGATGATAATGGCGGCCAAGACAATGGCAAAGGACACCCGCGTCGACATGCGGTCATGAGTCTCCATTAACGGTTCCAGGCCCTGATGATTATAGGTGATGCTCATCCGGCCGCTGCGCAATTGGGCGATGATATCCCTGGCCTGAGATGGTAACTCGGCCAGCAAACGCATCAGGTCCAGCGACGTATCGGCCAAGTCGGCGGTAATCCGCGCCGGACTCATCCGTTGGGCCACCAGATGGGCGGCAAACGGTCTGAGACGGCTCATCATGTCAAAATCCGGACACAGTTGCCGGGCCACGCCTTCAATCGTGACTATCGCCTTAATCAGCAGATGAAAATCGGCCTTCAACGTCAGTCCATGGTCAATGAGCAGATGGATCAGCCGATTAAATACCGGCCCAATGATCTTTTGAGTCACCGGCGGATGGAAATACCGCCCGATAATGTCCCGGACATCTCTTTCTAACGCGGCAAAGTCCGCGACATATTCCTTTTCGGTTAGTTTTAGCAAGCAACGAGCTGTCTTGGGCGAGTCCTGCTCCACCACGGCCACCATCATCTCACCAAAATTCTCCCTAAAATCCTGGCCCAGGCTGCCCATCTGACCATAGTCGATAAAGCAGACCACATTGCCTTCCAAAATGAAGATATTCCCCGGATGCGGGTCCCCATGGAACAGGCCATGCTCGAAAATTTGCCGCATAATCAGGTCGGCGCCACGGGCCGCGATCTCCCGCCGGTCATAGCCCTCCTCTTCATCCGGCGGCAATTCCGAAACCTTTACACCGTGGACCAACTCCATCACCAGTATTTTATCCGTGCTCAGTTCCCGATAGACCTTGGGCACGTAGCAGGTAAAATCGTCCTGGAAATAAAAAGCCATTCGATCAATGTTGACGGCCTCTAGAGTGAAGTCAAGCTCCTTGATGATGGCTCGGCTGAATTCTTTGACCATCCCCACGGGATGGATGGCCTCCCAACCTTCAATGTACCGCTCAGCCAGCGAGGCCAGGTGCAGCATGATCTCCAGGTCGGTCTCAATCAACTTCTTTATCTCGGGCCTCTGGATTTTCACGGCCACTTCCTCTCCCTCGGGCAACACGGCTCGATGTACTTGAGCAATTGACGCCGAGGCGAAAGGCGTGTCCTGAAAAAGGTCGAAAACCTCTTCCGGTGTCCGCTTCAATTCAGATAGAATGATGGCTGTGGCCGCCTCCGGCTCAAAAGGAGGCACAGTGTCTTGCAGGCGAGTGAGTTCCGTGATGAACTCCGCGGGGATCAGGTCCGGCCTGGTGCTCATTATTTGACCAAACTTAATAAAAGTGGGACCCAGCTCCTCAAAGGCCAGCCGCACCCGTTCTGCCCGAGACTGGTTCTTGGGCGGATGCTGGTCTGTTTTCATAATCAGGTTCTTCCCCATCTCCAAGTACCGGGACAGGTTCAATTTGGCCACCAGATCCCCGAAACCGTACTTGAGGAATACCCCGATGATCGCCGAATATCGGTCAATATGGCGGTATGTTTTACCAATCGCGCCAATCTTGCGTATAGGCATATCTGAACCCCTTGCACCCTCTCTTTTGCTCTCTCGGTATCCTCGGCGTTATGCCTTTTAAACCGCTGAACGAAGAAGGTAAGATAACAATTTCGGAAGTCTGTGATTCACAGGACCAGGCCGCGATTTAAGAAGGTTCTGGTCAAATCATGCCGGGGAAAATTCATGACCTGATCGGTCGAGCCGGTTTCCACCACCCGGCCATGGGCCATGAAGGTGACCTCATGGGCCAACCGTTCTGCCTGCCCCAAGTCATGTGTCACCATCACCACACTGACCTGCCGCTCCCGGTTCAGACGTCTGATGAGATCTTCTATGACCAGGGTATTTCTGGGGTCCAGATTGGCTGTGGGTTCATCCGCCAGGAGTACGAGTGGTTCAACTGCGATGGCTCTGGCCAGCGCCACCCGTTGAGCTTCTCCCCCAGAGAGAGTCCGGGCGGCCCGCGGGCCAAACCCACTCAAGGACACGAAGTCAAATGCCCGGTTCACTTTCCGGTCGATTTCGGCCCGAGGGGTCCGGCGAAATTTTAACCCAATAGAAACATTATGATATACGCTGGAATTGAACATCATGGGCGACTGGTGGATCATGGCCATTTGCCTTCGGACGGCCAGACTATCCGGGCAATCGGGCGAAACTGCCCGTCCGCCAAAAATTACTTGCCCCTGATCGAGGCGATCAAGTAATCCGATCAGGCGCAGCAAGCTGGTCTTGCCGGCCCCGTTGGGCCCAATGATGGCATGGATGTGACCAGCCACAAGAGAAAAGGATACATCTTCAAGCACCGCCACTCCGCCCTTGTTCAAACTGACTCCCACCGCTGATAGAATCTCTTCGGCCACTTCGGTCACTTACGCATCCCTCCTTGAGCCAAATTAAGACCCAGGTTCAGCACTAAGGAAATAGTGACCAGGATGATTCCAGCCGCAATGGCCAGCTCGAACTCCCCCCGGGCCGTATCCAGGGCGATCACCGTCGTCATCACGCGGGTATACCCGGAGATATTCCCGCCGACCATCATGACCGCCCCCACCTCGGCAATAACTCGGCCAAATCCGGCTATAATCGCGGCCATCAAGCCAAATCTGGCCTCCCGGACAACCATCCAGTCCGCCTGGGCCACAGTCGCGCCCAAGGATATGGCCGTATCCTTGATCGCGTCTGGAACAGATCTGATGGCTGCGACGGTCAGAGCCGCCACGATGGGAGTAGCCAAAAGCGCCTGGGCGACAATCATAGCCGCAGGGGTGAACAGGAGGCCCATGAAACCCAATGGCCCGCTACGGGAAATCAGCAAATAGATAAGCAGACCCAACACCACCGGCGGGAACCCCATGCAGGTGTTGAGTACTATAACACAAACCCGCGACCAGGGAAACCGTTTTGTGGCCACCAAGACTCCCAGGGCTCCCCCAAGCAGCGTAGCAGCCAACACGGCCGTGCCGGATACCCGCAGCGACAGCCAAATTATGCCGGTTAAATTCGGGTCAAGGTGAATCACCAGGTCCAGCGCTTTTACAAAACCCCACCAGATAGTGTCCACTTTCAGCCTTCTCTAAATCTTATCATCTACTCAGACACAAGTGACCGGCCAGGGTTGACAGGACATGAAGTAACGGCGATAAGCCTCATTTGGTTTTGCCCCCGGCATTTGGAATGAACAACTGATGCCCGTTCTTGTCCTTATACGCGGCGATCAGGTTCTGTCCCTCAGGTGAAATGAGCCAGTCGGCGAATTCCTTGGCCTCCTTAAACTTAACGTGGGGAAATTTGGCTGGATTCACTGGAATTACACCGTATTGATTAAACAAGGCGGTATCGCCGGCGATCAGCATGACCAAAGGAAGCTTCCGACTGCTGGACAGGGAAAGAAACGAACCCCGATCAGATAACGTATACCCATCCTTTTCAGCGGCCATAAGCATGGTGTTGTTCATGCCCTGGCCGGATTCGAGATACCACGGCTGCCCCTTGGGCGTCAGTCCCGCCTTTTTCCATAAAGACAGCTCCATCTTGTTTGTCCCGGAATCATCGCCTCTGGACACGAAGGTGGCTTTCTTGGCATAAATTGAGGCAAAGGCTTTAACCGCGTCGAGGCCTCCTTTGATCCCGGCCGGATCAGATTCCGGGCCTAACATAATAAAATCATTATACATGACGTCATCCCGTTTGACCCCGAAACCATCCGATACAAATTTAAGTTCATCCGGTTTGGAATGCACAAACAACACATCGGCATCACCTTTGGCCGCCATCTTGATGGCCTGACCGGTCCCGACGGCGACAACTTTGACCGAAATCCCGGTCTTGGACTTGAATTTTGGCAATAAGTATTCGAACAACCCGGTGCCTAAGGTGCTGGTCGTAGACGCACAGACGATCGATTTGTCTTGGGCCGAGGCCGCTGATCCAGACCAAGATGAAACTGTAACAAAAAATAATGTCAGGACTAGAAACTTTGCCGCCGGCTTTAGCATGGAATCCTCCTATTTTCATTGTTTTGTCAGGTATTAATCCCTAATACTGAAACTACCGTCGGTCATATTATGTCATAATTGACACAATTGCAATGGAAAAAATGCAGCTAAACAAGGGGTTAAAGGAAACACGGCGAACAACCCAAAAAAGGGAAATGGGGGGCAAGAAATACGATGGCGAGAAAAAAGTGTCCGATCACAAACCCAAATTATGATCGGACACTTATGCAGACATATATGCCCAGGCTGACAAAAAGCCAGGGGATGAAAATGTATCTTTAGAAGTGCGGCCTTCCCACAGCCACAGGAGGTGGCGGAGGGCCGGGCAAGGTGCTGGTTGTCGAGGTGGTCGTAGAGGTGCTGGTTGTAGTCGGGAACGTAAAAGTTGTGGTGGCGTTGCTCGTGCTCGTGCTGGTACTACTCGTACTCGTACTGCTTGTGCTGGTGCTAATGGTACTGGTGCTGCTCGTACTGGTGCTAATGGTACTGGTGCTGCTCGTGCTGGTGCTGCTCG
>JADFYA010000161.1 GCA_015233285.1 Deltaproteobacteria bacterium
AGAGACCCGGCGATTCCTTTCCGCCCAGTCGCGGCCGGTTGACTGGCGTCCGCTGGCCGCTGATCCCGGGGCCGGTTACGATGCGGTCATGAAAGTTGACTTAACTCAAATCGAACCAATGATCGCCTGCCCCTCATCGCCGGATAACGTCAAGAAAGTGTCGGAAGTGGCCGGGACTCCCGTGACCCAGGTCATTGTCGGCTCTTCCGGCAATTCCTCTTTCCGGGACCTGATGATGGTGGCTAAGATTATGGCCGGCCGACAGGTCCATCCCAATGTCAGTCTGGATATCAATCCCGGCAGCCGACAGGCCCTGGAAAACGTGTCTTTCCATGACGGGTTGAAAGACCTGATCGGGTCCGGCGCCCGGATCCATCAATCGGGTTGCCTTGGTTGCATCGGCATGGGCCAGGCCCCGCCCACCGGAGGGGTGTCGGTCCGGACTTTCCCCCGCAATTTTCCCGGCCGGAGTGGGACACCCAATGATTTAGTCTACTTATCCAGCCCGGAAACGGCGGCTGCAGCGGCTGTGTTCGGTAGGATCACCTCGCCCACGGAATTAGGCGATTACCCAGTGGTGACCGAGCCGGAAAAATTTATTATCAATAATAACCTGCTCATTCCGCCGACGGATAATAACCGGGAGGTGGAGATCGTCCGGGGACCCAATATCAAGCCGTTCCCGGTCTTCGAGGCCGTCCCGGATGAGTTGACCCTGACGGTGCTGGCCAAGGTGGGCGACAATATCACCACCGACCACATTATGCCGGCCGGGAGCGCCATCCTGCCCTTGCGGAGCAATATTCCGGCCATCAGTGAATTCGTCTTCCGGGATGCCGCCCCGGGATTTGCCGCTCGGGCCAAGGCCACTGGTGACGGACTGGTCATCGGCGGAGAAAACTACGGGCAGGGGTCGTCCCGGGAACACGCGGCCATCGCGCCCCGGTATCTGGGGGTTCGGGCCAAGGTGGTCAAAAGCTTTGCCCGGATCCATCTGGCCAATTTGTGCAACATGGGAATTCTGCCTTTCACCTTTGCCGCCCCCGGTCAGTATGACCTGATTCAGGAAGGCGACAAATTGATTTTTAAGGGGTTGCATGATTTTCTGAAGTCCGGCGCCGTGGATTTCACGGCCGGGCTCGAAGGTAAGTCAGGATCGCTGCAGATTTCGCTCCGACTGGCTGCGACAGGCCGGGACCGGGGGATGTTGTTGGCCGGCGGCTTGCTAAACCTGGCCCGGATACAGGCCGGGAAATGAAAATCGTTACCCAGAATTTCAAGAATGGGCAAGTCAGATTAATCGACGCGCCGCCGCCCCAGCTCCAACCGGGCGGTGTGCTCGTCCGGACCAGGGCCTCCCTGATCAGCGTGGGCACGGACCGGTCCATGATTCATCTGTCCCAAAAGACTTCCCTGCAAAAGGCCAAGGAACGGCCGGACCTGGTAAAGCGGGTCATTGGCAAGGTCAAGACGGACGGCCTGATGAACACCTACCGGGCTGTCAAGAATATCATGGAAGCTCCGCTGCCGCTGGGTTACTCCCTGGCCGGGGAAGTGTCCGGCGTGGGGGCCGGGGCCGAGCTGTTTCAGGTGGGAGATCGGGTGGCTTGCGCTGGGGCAGGGTACGCTAATCATGCTGAGCTGGTCTGGGTTCCCAAGAATTTAGTCGTGCCGGTTCCAGGCAGCCTGTCCTGGGCTGAGGCGTCTTTCGTCACGCTGGGCGCGATTGCCGTCCATGGAGTCCGTCAGGCGGAGGTGCAATTCGGGGCGACTGTGGCGATTATCGGGTTGGGCTTGGTCGGGCAACTGGCCGCCCGGATTTGCCTGGCTGCCGGATATAGGGTGGTCGGGGTGGATATTGATCCGGCCCGGAATGAACTGGCCCGAATAAGCGGTGTCCTGGCCGCGTCCGAGCCCTCGGAAGAGATCGTCCACCAGGTGCTGACCATTTCCCGGGGCATCGGGGCCGACGCCGTAATTGTCTGCGCCGCGGCCAAAGACAGCAGTGACACCTTACGGCTGGCGGCAGATCTGGTCAAGGACCGGGGCCGGGTGGTGGTGGTGGGTGATGTGGGCATGGACATTCCCCGCCGGGAATACTATGCCAAGGAAATAGAAGTCCGCCTGTCCCGGTCGTATGGTCCGGGCCGGTATGATCCTGATTATGAAGAAAAAGGCCGGGGTTACCCACCGGGGTATGTCCGGTGGACCGAGACTGAGAACATGTCATCCTTCCTGGACCTGGTGGCGGCCGGCCGCATCCGTCTGGATGACCTGATATCTCATCAGTTTCCCATTGAGCAGGCCGAGGCCGCGTACGGGTTGGTTACCGGACAATCGGCTGAGCCGGTGCTGGGCATGGTCCTGACCTATCCGGCGGACCCGGACCTCCGCCCCAGACGGGATATGAGCATCGGTCCCCGTCCGGCCGGGACGTCCCCCGGCCAAATCGACCTGGGTCTGATCGGGGCCGGGGCCTTTGCCAAGGGCGTCTTGCTTCCGACCTTTATGGCCCAGCCGGAGATCAACCTGTCCGGAGTGGCCGCGGCCAAAGGATATACGGCCATGGTGGTGGCGGAAAGATACCAGGCCGAGTTCAGCGCCTCCGAAGCCGAGACCGTCCTGGCCGATCCCCAAATCACAGCGGTAGCCATCGCCACCCGCCACGACTCCCATGCTGCCCTGGCTATCCAGGCCTTAAACCGGGGCAAGCACGTCTTTCTGGAGAAACCCCTGTGCATCCGGGAGGAGGAATTGGCGGCTGTGATGACTGCTGTGGCGGATCACCCGGAACTGGTCCTGATGGTCGGATTCAATCGCCGGTTCAGCCCCCTGGCCGGGCAATTAAAGGCCCATTTTGCACCCCGGTCCGAGCCCCTGGCCCTGATCTACCGTGTCAATGCCGGCCGCATTCCCTTGGGCGACAAGTCGAGCTGGGTCCATGATCCGGAGTTAGGCGGCGGCCGGATTATCGGTGAGGTGTGCCATTTCGTGGATCTGCTGCTCTTCCTGACCGGGGCCCGGCCGGTCTGGGTTCAGGCCGGCTCCGCGGCCCAGGGCCGGCAGACCCAGGCCACCAATGACGTGGTCACCCTGACCATCTCCTTTGATGACGGCTCCCTGGGCACGATCCACTATTTCGCCAATGGCAGCCGGGCTTTTCCCAAGGAGCGGTTGGAGGTCTTCGGCCAGGAAAAGACGGCCGTCTTAGACAACTTCCGGACCCTGGAACTGGCTTCGGGTAAAGGCATGCGTAAGATCAAAAGAATGAATCAACAGAAAGGCTTTGAGGAAGAAGTCGCGGCTTTCGTCCAGGGCATCAAAGAAAACACCCACCCCATCCCCTGGCCCCAGCTCCTCGACACCACCCTGGTCACTTTCCGCGCCCTGGATTCGTTGAGAACGGGGTTACCGGTCAGGATCGGGTGAGGGTTAGGTTGAGTCCGGGACATTTGACTATCAGGCGCAGGAGATTACACCAGCCTTTTCTTTGTTGTTGACTAATCTGGATATAATATATAGAATAAATAAGTAATAATAGTGCATTAGCTGACATAGCTACTCTTTACCACGAAATACCACCAGGTCCTGATCAGATCGAATTTCTTAAGGCTGTTGCTCAGTATCTAATTTTCACCGATAAATTAACAAAGGAAGAGATAAAGGTCTTTTTGGACCAGGCTACTTCAGGTAAAGGAGATGCAATTATGCCCACCGTCGTAGAAGAATTTATCGAAGAAGGTTTTCAGAAGGGTGTTCAGGAGGGCGTTTTGGTTAAGGCGCGGGAAGATATTATTGAAGGTATTGAAATTCGATTCGGCCAGATCCCCAAGGAAGTTACTGAATCCATAAGTGGGTTATCAGATACTATGGTATTTAAATCACTGCTTAGACAAGCTTTTGTTTCAAAGAATCTGGATGAATTCGTTCAGGCGCTCAGGAAATCCAAGAACTAACCACCTATCCTCTATCCCCTGGCCCCGGCTCCAGGGCACAGTTCCAGGGCACGGCGGCGGTCACCTTCCGCTCCCTGGATTCGTTGAGGACGGGGTTACCGTTAAAGGTGGGGTGAAGGAGGGTGCTTGGGTTGAGAATGGGGAACGATTGGTCCTGAATAAAGTCAGGGTTGATGGTGATCCTTGTCACTGGCAAGGATTACCGGTGTTGGGAATTGGCGCTACCCTGACACTACTTTTCCATGGCCTTGTATCAACCTTGGTTTTCTTGACCAGACTACTCACCAATGCTTCGTCTGGACCAAAAACATACCCTTTACAATTGTTGGTAACAGCAAAATTAATATTGCGGACTTGATCTCTTTCGATTTCCCGATGAATAAAGCTATCTCCTTTGTCGGACATGAACAAACAAATAGACTGACTAAGTGGGATAATCTTCAGGGTTCCTACGGTGCAGACTCCATAGCCTCCCCAATAGGTATTTTTAGAATTAGCTGGGGGGACCAGCGTAAAAGGATTATCGGTCGTAACAAATGAGGTTTTCTCAGGCGCATGGCAAATTAGCCAATTCATCTGGGAAAAGTACGTTGCCTGCGTATAGCCCAAACGAATCATTGTTTCCAATTTATAGTCTTTTGTCGCATTAATCTGAAATCTATCACTTTGAACAAATTCGTAAAGTTCTTTGGCTGTTGTAGATGATATATCGTCTAAATCACCATCATATCCCCGTAGCATTTCTTTTGCTATTTCCTCAGTCGAGAACATCATTCCTAAAACATTTCTTATAACTTTTCCAGTCAACTCATCAGTAGTTTCATGGAAATTCGGAACCCTTGATTCTATTAGAGATATAAATAGCGAAAGGGCATATTTTTCTTCGTCTGTAATTGGTTGTCCTCCATTCAATTTTTCGATAATCGGTTTTGTAACACCTTCAATAGCAGAGAACATTTCTTCTATTTCGGTGTTACTCTCTCCATTTTCCAATTCTAACGTATAATAATTTAATCTTACTGCCGTATGAACTGTGGGCTGTTTCCTATATTCATTTCTCTCACGATCAAATACACACAGGTAACCATCACGACAAAAGTAACGTAAATAGAACTGGGGAATAAAATGATGTCGTTTTGGTTTATTCATGTTTTCCATCGCAGAACTCAACAACGCCAGCCAAGAACCTCATGTAAGACCTCAGGTGTGGCTCGGCGCCTATTCAAATGATCATTAAGTGTTAGTGCCTCTCCAGTTCTTTTTCCACCCAAACCAATCAAAGCGACTGCCAAACTTAGTGAGTGACGCCACCATGTCCTCTATCATCTCTTCAACATCGGCCTTAACTGCCCCATTACAAAGCACACTCACGATGGTCCCACCGGTACCAGAGCCGCCTGGCTCAAGATGGGAGAGGTGCCATTCGAAGCGCAAGGATATCTGTTCAGAGAAGAACCGGTGAGGGTCTTTGTCGGAGAAGTGGCCTTCAGGATAGTAGCTCGTCAAAGCTATCAGAATCCCCTGCAACGCATCAATATAATCGGAGCAGGCTGAGTTCATTTGAGCCGTAACCCCGGTGTCCCATTCTGGCTGGGCCCTGGCCAGCAGTTCTTTCTTGAGTTCGGGCAGTGAATTGATATAGTCGAGCGGATCGTTGGGTACAACAGGTTTAGGCGGTTTTGTATTCGGCAATGAGGGAACTGCTGGAGTCAAATGCTGCTGGCCAAAAAGTTCAGCCACTGCTATATGATCCGCTGAGTCTCGTCTTTGCTGCACTCTCACAAGCCATTTGTCCCGATAACGAACAACAACTTCCTGAGTAAGTTTCCGTCCGAAGCCGCCAGTCATTTGCGTCTCGTTGTGGCATTCCAGGCAAAGGACAGCCAGGTTCGAACGGGCATGATTTGTTGGATTGTCATCGAGGTGATGAATTTGGATTGTCTTTCCACGTACATTACAGACGCAGCATGTCCTATCGGATGCAAACAGAACATCGGCCGAATCGTCTATTGGAATGGAGCTACGGGGCTTAGCCATTTGGCTTTCCTCGCAAATATAATAATGATTAGATTGATCATCACAAGACGCGGAATTCCGATTTTCAGTCCATATGACAAGTCCATGTTGCGGTGACAGGCAACGCAATATATTTTCATGGAGTTATTCCCGTGCCTCTCTTGAATGCCTGATTCAAAGTGTTTTGTCACAGCGCCTTTACTGACCGGCATAACAAACCTCAATGAAGACCCCAAAAGTCCACCGACGGTACTCCAACGGCAAACCCAGCCACCAACGCAGTCAGACCTACCGATTTCTTCGGTCGTGCTTACCGTGTACCTTCCTATTTTCGCATAAATCGAAAAAATAACCGCTCATTATTTCGAATGCACCATACATTACTCTATCTTGAATCGCAAGCATTTTTTATGAATTGCCCCCATAAATCTGAACAAGGTGATTCGTTTAACGAGCCAATAAATTTAAACGACCGTTACATCCACTTCTGCTAAATCCTCATGATCACCCTTTATCAACTCTCGGGTGATCGCCATGAAAGCTTTTAGGGATGGGGACAGCCACTTTTCCTGATACCGGACCATGAAGATGGCCACCTCGATCTGGATTTCCGACCAGGGCAGGGCGGCCAATCTTTTGCAGGCCAGGGCTGCGCCGGTCAGGACGGTGTCCGTGGTCGGCTCGCCAGAGACGGGATAAGCCGTGACCGAAATTCCGTGGGACTTCAGGGCGTCCATAAGCGGGGCGGCCCGCTCGCCGGACCTGCCAGTAACCACCAGGGCCTTATCTCCCCAGTCGCGGGCCAAGGGGGCCGCGTCTTTGATCGCACCGGGACCGAAGATGATCCGGGCGGCCGTGGCGAATTCAAAACGCATGGTTAACCCCAACCATTGTCGTCTGGAAATATATTGGAGTACTTGGTCAATTGGGTCGGCTTGGCAATCATGCTTTTTACTGTATCGCGCCATTTCAGGTAATGGGCAGTTTCCTTATGCCGGGTCGTATCATCGGGTGTGCGATAGACCTCCACCAGCATGAAATGATTAGGGGCATTGTCCTCCTGGATGACATCAAAGCGGACTATCCCCGGTTCCAGCACGCTGTGGCCGGCGTTTTCCATCGTCGCCGCCTTAAATGCCTCAATGTGGTCATCCTTGACCTGGACAAAAACGTGAACGATAAACATGATGATCCCTCCTATACAGGTTAGTTTAGGTTCGCTTATTTTTGTGCGGAGACGGTTGGCCATAAATGGTCAGCATCAACTCCGGCCCGACCAGGCTGTAAACCGGCGCCTTTCCTTAATGGGCCAGACTTTCGGATATAATCTTTCTCACGCCTTCTACCCGGGTTTCTATATATGATATTCCGGTCTCTTTGTTCTTTATTCTCGACAAAAAAGACACCAAGAGCTGGTTTCTGGTATATTGTCTGTAGGGTAACGTTTCCAGGGTGATGGTATTCGGCAATCCGCCGGGACTCATCAGCTCCAGGCGGTCGTCATACATGAACAGCCTGATTTTAGATCCGGAAATTGAGTAGTCCCGGTGCGCCACAGCGTTCACCAGGGCTTCGTAGACGGGCGGAAGAGAATACTGAGGGTAATCCAGGCGCCCTATCTTCTTTGTCGCCGGTTTGAGCATAAATCGTTTCACAAAGGCTAAAGCCCCATCAATCTGGTTATCGACCGGTCCCTCAATTTTTTCCTCATGCACCAGGTCATCCGAATCAGGATAGAACCCCCGATAGACCACTGACTGGATATAGGCTGAAGGCAAGTGACGCTGAGGATCAAGACCGAAGATCAGGAGGCCGGCCACGGTGGGCCTGATCAGCCCCTCCTCATCTTTCGTCATCACCCTGGTGTTGATTAAAAAATCCTTTAATGGAAGAGGGGAGGGGCCGAAGTAATTTCTTATGGCCGTCTCGTTCAGGTCGCTTTCGACAGCCGTAGGTACCGCCATTTCGTC
>JADFYA010000162.1 GCA_015233285.1 Deltaproteobacteria bacterium
GAACTATTTTAAAACATTAGAGCGATCGTCCGGTCCTTAAGTCAATGACATTGACCCGCAACCCGCAACTCGGAGCTACATCTTGTCCGGAGCTTCGACACCCAGCAGATCCAGTCCTTCTTTGACCACCAGCTTCACCGCCCCGGCCAGGACCAACCGGGCCCCGGTTAGGCCGGGATTGTCATCATCGATAAACCGGTGATGCTTATAGTAATGGTGAAAAAATGAGGCCAATTCAGTTAAGTAATAGACGATCCGGTGAGGCTCCATGTTGATCGCGGCCGCCTCCAGGCAATCGGGATAAAACGAAAGGTGGCGAATGATGTCTGTTTCCTCCGGGAGCGTCAACTGCAGCAGATCGGCTTTTTCCGGTTCGGGGACGGCTATTTCCCGCTCCGCCGCCAGATTAAGCACGCTGACAATCCGGGCATGGACGTACTTAACGTAATAAACCAGATTTTCACTGGATTCCTTTTTGGCCACCTCTAAATCAAAATCCAACGGGGCGTCTGAGCGGCGGCTAAGAAAAATAAACCGGGCCGCATCCCTGCCGACCTCGTCCACGACCTCTCTTAGTGTCACAAATTCTCCCGACCGAGTCGACATGGAGACCTGTTTCCCCTCTCGGAGGAGATTGACCAGATAGATGAGAATGATCTTTAGCCGGTCCGGTTGATACCCCAGGGCCGCCACTGCCGCTTTCATCCGGTCCACGTAACCATGATGGTCCGCGCCCCAAATGTCCACGACCAGATCAAAGTTGCGTTCAAATTTGTCCTTATGATAGGCCAGGTCTGAGGCGAGATAAGTGGTGACGCCATTGGCCCGGACGACTACTCGGTCCTTCTCGTCACCAAATTGAGAGGAGTTAAACCACCAGGCCTCTTCCGACTGATATAGTAGTCCTTTTTCCTTGAAGTTTTTGATCAGAATATCGACCGCCCCTTGATCATACAAGCTTTTTTCGCTAAACCAACGGTCAAAAGTCACCCCAAATCGGGCCAGATCGTCTCTAATGCCCTCCAAAATTACCTTGGCCGCGATCGTCGCAAAGGTATCCGGGGGCTGTTCGGACGGTTCGTCGGCAAAATCACCCCCGAAGGTGTCCAGCATATCTTTTGCGAGATCGACGATGTAATCACCCTGGTAACAATTTTCCGGGAATTCTACCTCTTTTCCCACTATCTTCAAATATCGGAGGAAGACTGACCGGCCCAGTGTGGCGATCTGATTGCCCGCGTCATTGGTATAGTACTCAGTCGTGACCTGATAGCCGGCCTTTTTTAAAATTCTGGCCAGGGAGTCTCCGACCGCGGCGCCTCGGCCATGTCCCACATGCAAAGGCCCCGTCGGGTTGGCGCTGACAAATTCCACCAGGGCCGTCTTACCCAGCCCTATCTCCGAGCGGCCGTAGTCCTTTCCCTGCCGGCCTATTTCCAACAGACAGGCCCGCCAGTACTCCGGGCGGACAAAAAAATTGATGAATCCCGGCCCGGCGATTTCAGCCCTGTCCAGGATGCCCTCTTCGTCCACCAGGTGATCGATGATAATTTGGGCCAATTTCCGGGGGGCCATCTTTTGGGCCGAAGCCAGGGGCATGGCCAGATTGGTGGAAAAATGACCGTGTGACCTTTCCTTGGGCACGGATAATTCCACCTTTACCGGGATTTCTTTTATTAACTTCTGATCGCCGGCCCGTTTGACGGCGCGTTCTATCAATTCATCTAAGTGAATATTCATGATTGTTTACCGTTATCAGGTGGTTCCTTAAGGTGATCGGATCTGTCCGGCGAGCTGCCTTTTAGCGCCTGGTCGTAAGCATAATCGGCACAAAATCTCTGACCGCTGCCTTCAAAGGAAAATTTTTTCTTACAGTCTCCCCGCCAGGCACAAACTGCGCACAACGTTCTTTCGTTATCCATCTATCGTCCCTCGCAGGTGATTTATTTCAAGGATGATTTACCACTTCCGGTTTGGCCGCGCCACTTTTCATCACGGGTTTAGGAGGGCGGTGACGACGCCTTCGTTTGCGGTTTTTTCCATTTCCGGAAGCCTCTCCCGTCAGGGAATTCTTTATTCCCTGATTCGGACCTCGATTAACTTCATGGGGAGGCCGCCCGGCCGCGATTTTGTCTTTGGAGCCTGGCTGGTCATATTGTGCCAGGAGCACCTCGACTTCTTCTTGGCTTAAGCCGCCGGCTTCGCATTGGATACGGAAAAGCTCGACAGCATCGGCCATATAGGGACGCTTAAACAGACGGAACCGCCGCTTAGGGTTCATTCCCGTCCCGGTCTCAAAAAAACCTTGAGCTACGATCAGATGTCTGGCCTGGTGCAGGGCGATTTTGGGGATATTCAAGGCGGCGCCGATGGGGCTGAGGTATTCAATTACGGCCGTGTCCGGGTCACACGCGGCCGGCAATGATTTTAAGTATCTGGTCACTGGAAGATAGAAAAGCACGGCCAACAGGATATGGTCTCCGTAAGTGCCGTCGTTAATCTGCCGGAGATTGTCCATGGCCCTAAGCAAGCGCGGCAAAGGACCATCGAAACCATGTTCGGCCTTCCCAACGAATTCAACGAGATCGGGCAAGATGATGTCTAGTGTCCGGGTTTCGGCCATCAACTCAAAGGCGCGGGCAGAATTGGGCCGTCTCAGAGTCCGAAAGATCTCCTCAAGGATTCGCGGGGCGGCGCATTTAAAGATCAACTCCCTCTGCCGGGTCATGGCTTGGAAGGCATTTTCTTCTATGGTGAAATCCATCAGGGCGGCCAGCCGGATGCCTCGTAAGATCCGGATGGGGTCTTCCTGAAACCGGACATCGGGATCTCCAATGGCCCTGATGATTCTTTGGCGCAAATCCTCCATGCCGGATACATAATCAATGATGGCAAAGTTACGGATATCATAGTAAAGAGCATTTACCGTAAAGTCGCGGCGAAAAGCATCCTCAGCCGGCGATCCGAAAGTGTTGTCCAATTTTATTGGCTCTTCAGCATCATGCTGACAATATTCGGCTTTTTTCCGGAAAGTGGATACTTCCACAATGCGTCCACCTTTAAAGAAAACATGGACGATCCGAAATCTTCGACCCACCAGTCTGGAATTTCTAAATATATTTTTGATGGCCGACGGTCGGGCGTCGGTCACTACATCAAAGTCTTTAGGTCCGATCCCTTGGAGGAGATCACGGACCCCCCCTCCGCACAAATAAGCAATATTTCCAGTATTTTTAAGGCGATACAACACCTTTATGACGTCTTCAGTCATATTTTTCCGGGAGACGCAATGCTCATGCCGGGAAATGATTCTGGGCGCTACATCAGATTTATCCATTTTGTCACCGTCCGTTGCCGTTTTCGGAGGTTTGGGGCATGAGTCGGCTGCTCCGGCTACGGGGTTGCGGCGGAATAACCCGCCACGACGAAGTTGTTGGGTCCTGGTCAAGTCCCCCGACTGGGTTTCATAATTTATGACAGATGTGGTCAGCTTACCATCCCGGCCGGGAAATATCAAGCACTACTAACATCTTAATTTTGCCTACGGCCCCAAAAAAATACAGTATACTTCCGAACTCGTCGCCGCAATCTCAGCGCCGAAGACCCCAAATCATGTTCCGGGATATCCAGCCCATGTCTCCGTCCTTATGCAGAACATTCAGCCAGATACCCTCTTTTCCCAAGATCTTGAAGGTGGCCCCGCGCCGGCAGGTGAAGACCACTGGATAGTCCACTCCCGGACCCAGGCGGACATTGGCCAGATTGATCCGCACGATGACCGTCTCTGCGGCATCCACGGCGGTCTGGTGTACCCATCCCGTTTCGCCTTCAAAATCAACAACATTCACCCATTCGCCGGATTGTTTGACCGGCCTAAAGGGATAATATTGCCCAGCCAGATACAATGTCCGGTGATTTTCGCCCGGCCCCGAGCGAACCGGGGTCTGATCGGCTTTGGCCGCCAGATTTTGGGCATATGCCAAAGGCGCCGCCAGGGTCAGTAAAACGATTAAATTCACTCCGGCGAAAAAGCCGGTTAAAGATTTAAACGCGATTCTGGTCATTTGGTGCCTGCTCACCGGCCATTAATTATAATTGTCGGCACTTTCAGTCCATTGTCCGATTATTATCTCATCACATCGCGAAGTCCAGGCCCATGAATGGATTGGCTAAAAGAGACCACACCAAAAGATTTCGGCAAGTCGGCCTGATTGAATCAGCCATAACTAATCCAGGACCTCGAAAAAGTCAAGCTATGGTTATCGCCTCGGGGGTAGTGCCGATCAGATGCCCATTACCGGCAGGCCTATTTATCTCCATCCGGCCGAAGCGGTTAGCCCTTTCGGAAGCCTCCCGAATAATTTCCATCATAGACCGGAATTGGTCTGAAACCGTATGAAGGCCGTCTTAAATTTGCTTTCAGAACAGACACAAAGAGAATAATTCAGGTGACTTCAGGCCAGACCTCTTATTTTTGCTTGAATTGATCTTTTCCTTTTGTTATTATTGATAATTTATAAGAGAAGAAAAATTCGTCATACTTGAAGCGTTGCACCGCATGAATTTGTATCCTAAAAATTCGGGTAAACGCGGTTCGTGATTTAATGGAACGTTAGTACAGTTGATGGTTGAACCCTTCATTAAGATAAGGAGCGATTCTATGGCCCCCAAGGGATTTCAAGAAGTTCCAGTTGAGAAGTTAAGATGGCGGCTTGATCCGGCTACGTTGCCGTTTAATACCACGGATGAAATAGAACCAATCAAGGAAATCATCGGCCAGGATCGGGCGTTGGAGGCCTTTCGATTTGGTCTGGGCATGGAGCAGAATGGGTACAATGTCTTTGTCACCGGACTCCCCGGAACGGGGCGAATGACCACCGTCCGCAAAATGCTTGATGAAATGACAACTAGTGACAAGGTCCCGGATGATCTGTGTTACGTCAACAATTTTGCCGAACCGGAAGCCCCCACGTTGCTCTATTTGAAACCCGGCATGGGCAAGCAACTAAAAAAAGATGTGGAAGAGCTTATCACCACTCTTAAAAAAGACGTGCCCAAGCTGTTTGAAAGCGAGGAATACCTTAAGGCCAAGAAAGAAGTCCTGGTCACCTATGAGGAAAAGGCCAAGAAGTTTTTTAAAGATCTGGGGCAGCGGGTCAAGGAGCAAGGCTTTGCCCTGGTCGATGTCCAGATGGGGGGATATAAGCGGCCCGAGGTAGTGCCGATTGTGGACGAGCAGCCGGTCAACGTGGATCAACTTGAGGCAATGACCGAAAAGGGCCGGTTTCCTAAGGAAGAATTTTTGGCCATTAAGGCCAAACAGCAGGTCCTGCGGGAGGAGATTGACCGCATTTTTCTGGAAATGAAAGACATGCAGGAGGAGATGCAGAAGAAGCTGGAAGACATGGATCGGGTCATGTTTCTAAAAAGTACTTCCGCTTCCTTAACCGAACTGAGTGCTAAGTATGATCAGGAAAAGGTCCAGAAGTTCCTTCTGGATATGATTGATGACCTGGCTAAGAATCTGAGTATTTTCCGGCCGGCAGCCCAGCAGATGCCTGCCCCTGTGCCCGGAATGACGTTCATGCCCATGGCCTCGGACCAGGACAATTTTCAGCCTTATCAGATCAACCTGTTAGTCGACAATTCCGAGCAAAAAAGCCCTCCGATCATCATCGAAACCAATCCAACTTATCGAAATGTGTTTGGGGCCATCGAACGATCCGTTGACCGGTCCGGTCTGTGGCGGACGGATTTCATGAAGATCAAGGTGGGCGCTTTTGTGAAAGCCAGTGGCGGCTACCTGGTGATCAATCTGCTGGACGCAATTGTGGAACCCGGAGTTTGGCCGGCTTTGAAACGGTCTTTGAAGAATAACAAATTGGAGATTCAGACCTACGATCCTTTTTATCTTTTTACTACTTCCGGGCTAAAACCGGAGCCAATTGAGATAAATGTCAAGGTGGTGCTCATCGGGGATCCCTATATCTATCATCTTCTTCTGGCCTATGACCCGGATTTTAAAAAGATTTTTAAAGTAAGAGCCGACTTTGAAACCTCCATGAAAAAAGACGACGAGGCCATTAATCAATATACCAGATTCATCAAAGAAAAGTTAGCCGAGGAAAAAACCAAACCATTCGATCGCACCGCCGTGGCCGCTGTCGTGGAAGAAGGGGTCCGCATGACGGGCCGCCAGGAGAAATTATCCACCCGGTTCCATGAAGTGACCAATCTCATTCGGGAGGCCAATTTTTGGGCCGGCCGTAACGAGGCAGAGGTCGTCACCGAGAGACACGTCGATCAAGCTTTGGCCGCCAAAATCCGGCGGTCCGGCATGGTCGAAGAACATATTCAAGAGGCCATCGACCGGGACACAATCATGATCGATACAGCCGGGGCAGTGGTGGGGCAGGTCAACGGCCTGGCCGTGTACGACATGGGCGAGTATTCCTTTGGAAAACCCAACCGAATCACCGCCACCACCTCCATGGGCCGGTCAGGAGTGATCAATATCGAACGGGAAGCGGATATGTCGGGCTCCACCCACAATAAGGGTGTGCTCATCCTGAGCGGGTTCCTCCGGAAAAGATATGCCCAGGACAAACCTCTCACCATGAGCGCCAGTATCGCCTTTGAACAATCATATGGCGGTATTGATGGCGACAGTGCATCTTCCACGGAATTGTACGCCATCCTGTCGAGCCTCTCAGGGTTGCCCCTGCGGCAGGATCTGGCCGTGACCGGCTCAGTAAATCAAAAGGGAGAAATTCAACCTATCGGTGGGGTTAACCAGAAGATTGAAGGTTTTTTCGATGTCTGCAAAGCCAGAAAATTGACCGGGACGCAGGGCGTGGTCATCCCCCATCAGAACGTCTCTGACCTGATGTTGCGAAAAGATGTCGTCCAGGCGGTCAAGGAGAAAAAATTTCATATCTATCCGGTAAAAAGCATAGATGAAGGCATCCATTTGCTGACCGGGATACCGGCCGGCGAAATTAAAGCGGATGGAATTTACCCGGAGGGGTCGGTCAATGCCCTGGTTAATGCTAAACTGGTTGAATTGGCTAAAGGATTGAAGGCATTTGGAGAGTCCAAGGAGGACGATGCCCCGAAAGCCAAGAAAAGCCGCAAGAAGGAAACGGCCAAGAATCCGACTGATATAACGGTCGCATGAAATATTTTTTCCTTGTGCATTGACAGCCGGTAGCCCGATAAGGGCGAATTAGGTCAGCTCAGAGCGACGGTTCTGAGGAAGGAGAAGACCATGTTTCATTTGATGGAGTGGCGGCGGGGAGAAATAGAACGACTTAAAAAGGAGATGGATGATCTGTTGGATCACATGATGAGTCGCCTATCGGAAGTTGGCTCATTTTGCCTTTTTCCGCCGCCGCCGACCGCAGATTTATCGGAGATGGAAGATAAGATCGTGGTCAGTCTGGACTTGCCTGATGTGGACGTAAACGATCTGGAAGCCACACTGGAAGGCGATGTACTGACCATTACCGGAAGACGGATAGCTGAATGTGATACCGAGGAGATATCCGGGGAGGGACATCAGTCGATGCGCTCCTATGGTGTCTTTATCCGCCGGGTTCCTATTCCGGCCAAGGTCTTATCTGAAGGAGTAAGTGCGGAATACAAAGACGGCCGGCTCCGGGTTACTTTACCCAAACTGAGTTCCGGGATCCCCAAAAAAATTCTGATCGAACATCCGTAAGCGCCAAGAATGTGTCCGTAGATTTCTCAGATGAACGCAGATGGACAAGACCTACAGCCATATTTGGGCCCGAATCTGTGCAAATTGACGCAATCTGCGGATTTCATTACAGCCGTGCTAATCGCTTAGCATGCTCATCGGACTCAGGTTAACTTTAAGAGTCATTATTGTCCCTTTTTGATCCCGTCTCGGCTTCAG
>JADFYA010000163.1 GCA_015233285.1 Deltaproteobacteria bacterium
CCGCGTGGATAACGTGTCCGGCTTTTAGATTTCCGCCACTGGTAATGACCGCGCCGCCGACATAGGTGCCTCCGATGCGGTTACATTCCTCTTGGATCGTCGGACCTCCTTTGGATCGAATGGCTCCGGCCACGCCTGCCCCTAAGATCAAAGCTGAATTAGCCGCATTAACAATCGCGTCCGTGTCCATCTCCGTAATATCACCTTGGACCAGTTCTATTATTCGACCATTAATCTCTGTCTTCATTGCGCTTCTCCTTCCTCTTCGCAAGTCAACTTCGTCCTGCCTGTATCAATTAGGTAGTTATTGCCTTTGAGATACACAGAGAGAGTCATTATCCTCGGACAGGCGCAATAGGAAGATCTTGCCTAGTCCTGCGAAATAAGAGCCGGGCCTGGGCCCCCGGACGGCCTTCAAACCACCGGAGAACAGCCTGGGTATTGGGTCATAACTATTTAATAATCAGATAGTTATTGAGACAAATAAAGTCCTGGCGAACAAAAGTTGGAGTCATCCCGTGTCTGGCATACTCATTGCATTAAGAGCGGGTAAGGGGTGCTGAAGAATACCAGGATTACACCAAAAAACAAGATCAAAAATTGTATGACCATTGAGTATAATCATCCCTAAGCCGCGAGCGGCGGAGGTGGACCGTGAAAGTCGCAAATTGTTACATCGACGGCACGATGATGGATGCTACCTGCAAATCTACCCCAACTAAAGGGAACAATGGAGCAGATTTCAAAGCGCTGCTGGATTCGAAGATACCACGCAGCTCAGATGGTTCCTATTCGGTCACGTCGTCCAATACCAATACGTTCGATGGCACACACTCCATCTATGGAGCCACCTCCATCATTCCATCAAACACGACGGACGTGGACAAAACGGGTATTGCCAGACTGGAGAAAGTATTTGGATCCATGGAGACATATAAGCAAGCCCTGGAAGACCCGAAAGTGGCGGCAAAGGATATGGCTCCCATCGTCCAATCTCTTGAGGATGACATTAATGAAATGGCCAAATCCATGAACAACCTGTCCGGCACACGCTTGGAAAATCTCAAAACCATTATGGCGTCAACGGCCAAAGTTGGCTGGTATGAAGTCGAACGCTACAAACAGGGAGTCTACACATGACCCCTTGAGAGTACCAATTTACTGCAATAACTTTTGGTTGTCCGAAACTCCCCTTCTGATGGCCGAAAGACTCACCTCCTTGAGCCCTGCCTATGGTAGGGCTTTTTTTTTGTGAGCGATCAGAGGCCGGCTCGGCAACGGGCCATTCGGTTATTGGGTGTGCTCCTCCGCCCATTGCAAGATTTTGGGATAAACTTCCTGGGGAGAAGTTTCCGCCAAGAGAATATCGACGTGGCCATAATCAGCTAAGTCACCATCTTCTTGGGCAAACAGATGATATTCCTTATCTGAAGAGCCGATCTTCTCAAATCCGAAGCGGACCGTCGGCGGAGGAGTCAATTGGTCTGCCGCTCCGACCATGATCAGCATGGGTAACTGAATCTCGGCCAGGCGTTCTTTGAATCCGGGGCGGGCTGGATCTGGCTCAAAATTTCCGGTGAAGACCCAATCGATGAAAGTTTTGCCCAGTCGACCCGACGACCAATTCTCAGCGCACACAATCGAAAACCTGACCGCGTCGGCTTTAGATAGATTATCGCTGTTTATCAAAATCTTGTTGACGAAATTTATCCCCATCCAGGTTAAAGGAAGGCTTAAACAATAGATTATCCCAGTGGGCCAAGGAATTGCAGGCGTCCACCTGGTTTTATTGGATATTTTCATAATCGTGGGAGTCATTTCCACAAAACTGGTTGGAGCGGAAACGGCGGTGCCGGAACGGATCTGCCCGTCTCCGTAGGCATCCAGATAGGCATAAAGCAGCATCCCACCCATGGAATGTCCCACCCAATGCAGCTTCTCGGCCCCGGTCTGGTCGAGCACCAATTTCACGGCAGCCGGCAGGTCTTTTAGTAAATAATCCATAAAATCATAACGATATGATGACAATGGGTTGTTCCAGAAGGGCCGCCGGGAATACCCGGCCCCGCGCAATTCCACGACCCAGGTGTCCCAACCTTGTTCGGCGGCATACCGGGCCAAAGAGCAAACGGGATTGAAGTCAAAATAGAATCGATTGGCTGACAAACCATGACAAAGGAATAACGGTTCCCTACCCTGGACCGGGTTTCTTGGCCGGAATCTATGCACCGCCAGGCGGTAGTCATCAGCGACATCGACGTAATGTACTTCGTCGGCAGAGGTTATGGATTTTTTGTGACGATCATTCCAGTATCTCACCCAGGCCGCGGCCGCGGCTAAAACGAAGAACAAAAAAACAATTAAATTCCAAAGAAAAGACATGAGTCGCCTCCCGCGAGTGGTAGTAGTCGTCTGGCTGACTTGGAAATTGTCCCTAGTTGCTTTGGAACAGCTTCACATACATACATATCACAAAATGTTCCCCAAAGGCGAGACTAAATGTGTAAGTGGAAGCGTTCTTGATCATTATTCCCTTGCATGGCGGTTTGGCTAGCTATTCCGGCGCCGGGTTTGAAATCAATTGACAAACAAAGACAGATTCAATATATCTATAAGTTCATCTTTATGCAAGACTACCAACAATCGGGCTAATTGGAGCAGTTAGTGGCTGAAAATACAGAACGACCTGAACAGGCTCTCGAAAATTTTGCTCCAAAGCCAATACAATGCGCCTGCTCAAGCGGGTGGAGCGGGCTTTCCGGGGAGGACGTGTCATGAAAGAAGTGGTCATTGTCAGCGCTTGCCGAACACCCATTGGCGCCTTTGCCGGAAGTTTAAGCGCCATGCCGGCCACGGACTTGGGGGCGATTGTCATCACCGAGGCGGTTAAGCGGGCAGGAATTTCCAAGGAAGACGTAGATGAAGTCATCATGGGTAATGTTCTTCCGGCCGGTTTAGGGCAAAATCCAGCCAGACAGGCCTGCTTAAAGGCCGCCCTGCCCTACTCTGTGGGTGCAGTCACCGTCAACAAAGTCTGTGGTTCCGGACTTAAGGCGGTTATGCTGGCGGCCCAGGCCATCATCTGTGGCGATGCCGACGTGGTCGTCGCCGGTGGTCTGGAAAACATGAACCTGGCGCCTTATTATTTATTTCAGGCCCGGACGGGATACCGGATGGGCTCCTCGCAGATGATCGACGGCATGATCCACGACGGGCTGTGGGATCATCTGAATGACTTCCATATGGGCATGAGTGCGGAACTTTGCGCCGAAAAATACGGAGTGACCCGTGAGGACATGGATACCTTTTCTTTGAAGTCATATGAAAAAGCCATTAAAGCCGCAGCCGATGGAAAATTTAAGGATGAGATAGTGCCCGTGCCGGTGCCGCAGAAAAAAGGGGAAGCAAAGCTGTATGAGGCCGATGAAACTCTGCGGCCAACCTCAATGGAGGCCCTGGCTAAGCTGAAACCGGCCTTTAAGAAGGATGGCCTGGTCACGGCTGGCAATGCCTCCAAAATTGCCGACGGCGCGGCCGCAGTGGTGATTATGTCTTTAGATAAGGCCACATCTTTGGGGATCAAACCAATGGTCAGGGTGGGCGCCCAAGGAGCGGCCGGATTAGACCCCAAGTATGTTCTGGTCGCCCCGATGTTGTCTATCCCTAAGGTATTGAAAAAGGCAGGGTTGACCCTGGCCGATATCGACCTGCACGAAATTAATGAGGCGTTTGCGGCTTCTTCGGTGGCGATTAATCGGGAACTGGGCATTGAAGAGTCCAAAGTTAACATCGACGGCGGATCAATCCCCTTGGGGCATCCGATTGGAGCCAGTGGTTGCCGGGTGCTGGTCACCTTGATCCATGCCCTTAAGAGGTATGACTTGAATCGGGGCATGGCCTCTCTGTGTTTAGGCGGCGGTGAAGCCGTGAGTATGATTGTTGAAAACATGAAATAACGGCCACACGTACCGGGACAGGGGCAGCGACTGCATCACAAAAGCGCAAAGAATCCGTTGGAGTAACCGCAACCCATGTTGCGGCCGGAGCGTTTTGAAGTACCGCGTGATTGCGTGGAGCAAACCCGCAACACGTAACATGCAGCTCGTGACTTTCCCGATTAACCTTGTATAAGGCGTGTGAGCTAACTAAATAATTAAATGAGTTGGAGGAGTTAAATGAGAGAAGTAGTTATTGCGGCAGCAGCCAGGACCCCGATTGGGTCCTTTGGCGGTTCATTAAAAGATGTCCCCGCCACGGAACTGGGCAAGATTGCCATCGTGGAGGCCCTGAGGCGGGCCAAGGTCGATCCTGGCGAAGTAAATGAAGTTATCATGGGCAATGTGCTCCAGGCTGCCCAGGGCCAAAATCCCGCCCGGCAGGCGACGCTGAAGGCCGGTATCCCTATTGAAGTCCCGGCAATTACCATCAACAAAGTCTGCGCCTCCGGGCTTAAGGCCATCATGAACGCGGCCCAGGCCATCAAATGCGGCGACGCCGACATAATTGTGGCCGGTGGAATGGAAAACATGAGCCAGGCCCCCTACTATCTGGCCGGCGCCCGGTGGGGTCAGCGGATGGGCAACGGTGAGATGGTGGACGGGATGATCTTCGACGGTCTGTGGGATATCTTCAACGGCTATCACATGGGCATTACCGCCGAAAACATTGCCGAACGATTTGGCATTTCCCGGAAAGAACAGGACGAATTCGCCCTGGCCAGCCAGCAGAAGGCAGAGCGGGCAGTGACCGGCGGACAATTCAAAGACGAAATTGTAGCAGTCAGTATTCCCCAACGGAAGGGCGACCCCAAAATCGTCGACACGGATGAATTTCCTCGCTTCGGGACGACGATCGAGGCCCTGTCGAAACTCAAACCCGCATTCAAAAAAGACGGTACCGTCACGGCGGGAAACGCTTCCGGGATCAACGATTCCGGCGCGGCGGTGGTGGTCATGTCGGCTGACACGGCCAAAGCCAAGGGGATCACCCCTCTGGCGACCATCAGGTCATACGCGACAGCCGGAGTAGACCCGGCCATTATGGGTACCGGCCCCATCCCGGCCAGCCGCAAGGCCTTAGAAAAAGCCGGTCTAACCGCCAAGGACCTGGATCTGATCGAAGCCAACGAAGCCTTTGCCTCCCAAGCCATCATCGTTAACCGGGAATTGGGCTGGGACTTGAGCAAAGTCAATGTCAACGGTGGGGCCATTGCCCTGGGCCATCCCATCGGGGCCAGCGGTTGCCGGATTTTTATTTCCCTGATTTACGAGATGGCCAAACGTCAGGCCAAAACCGGTCTGGCGACTCTGTGTATCGGCGGCGGCATGGGTGCGGCCCTGATAGTCCAGAGATAAACGGGATTTTTGCGGCGGTTGTCTGTCCCGACATCTTAATGTTTTGGTTTAAGTTGGTATACAAAATATCAATGATTCCAAATCAATATCAATCAAACGAGGTAGGAGTACGTTGATGAATTTCGAATTTTTATTGTATAATGTGGCCGAAGGAATCGCCACTATCACCTTTAATCGCCCCAAGGCGCTGAATGCTCTCAGTCCCGCTGTGATGGAAGAGCTGGACAAGGCCATTGCCTTGGCCCGGGATGATGATGAAGTCAAAGTGGTTATTCTCACCGGGGCTGGAGACAAGGCTTATGTGGCCGGAGCGGACATTAAGATCATGTCCGAGTTTACTCCTTTAATGGCCAAGAGGTTCTCTGTTCGAGGCCAAGAGGTTTTGTTTAATCTGGCCAGTCTGCCGAAACCGGTTATTGCCTGCGTGAACGGTTTTGCTTTGGGCGGCGGCAATGAAGTAGCCATGGCTTGCGATTTCATCTATGCCTCAGATAAGGCCAAATTTGGTCAACCGGAGATTAACCTGGGAGTAATTCCGGGTTTTGGTGGAACCCAACGATTGGCCAGGTTGGTCGGCAAAGGTCTGGCCAAAGAGATTTGTCTCACCGGAGGCATTATTTCAGCCCAAGAAGCCAAGGAAATTGGACTGGTCAACAAAGTCTTTCCCCATGCTGAGCTGATGGCTAAGACGCTGGAAACGGCCAAACTTATGGCCTCTAAGGGAGTCGTGGCCTTAAGGGAAATCAAGCAAGTAATCGACGAGGGACTGGATACGGATCTCCGAAATGCCTGCTTGAAAGAAATCGATCGATTTGCGCTTTGCTTTACCAGTGAAGATCAAATTGAAGGTATGGGTGCTTTTTTAGAAAAGAGGTCGCCGAGCTTTAAAGGTAAATTGGCCTAGCGACACAGCGATGGCCTGGCGGCCGGCTTCGTGAACGGCTTTGGTAACACGTAACAACTGGAGATTGATAATGAATTTTGAGTTGACGGAAGAACAAAAAATGGTCCAGGATATGGCCCGGAGATTTGCCGAAACTGAAATCAAACCCTACGCAGCGGAACTGGACCGGACTCACCGGCACCCCGCTGAAATCTGCCAAAAAATGGGGGAACTCAGTTTCATGGGCATCGCTGTGCCGGATGAATACGGCGGCGGCGGCATGGATGTGGTCAGCTACGTCTTGGCGTTGATCGAGATATCCAAAGCCTGCGCCTCCACCGGAGTGATCATGTCGGTCAACAACTCTTTGTATTGTTTTCCAGTAATGGCCTATGGAACGCATGAACAAAAGATGAAATTCCTGGCGCCGGTGGCCAGTGGTCAAGCTATCGGCTGTTACGGTCTAACTGAGGCCGGTGCCGGTTCCGACCCGGCCAGTATGAAAACGACGGCGGTGCTCGATGGCGATGAGTGGGTCATAAACGGCGAAAAGAAATTCATTACCAGCGGGAATGTGGCCAAATATTGCGTGTTGGCGGCCATCACCGATAAGGCAAAGAAGTATAAAGGTATCAGTACGTTCCTCATCGATTTGGAAAATACCCCGGGATTCTCGGTCGGCCGAGTCGAAGAAAAAATGGGAATTTGCGCTTCCGGCACGGCTGAAATGGTGTTCGACAACGCCCGGATCCCCAAAGAGAACCTGTTGGGAGCAGAAGGCGAAGGCTTCAAACAAATGCTGACTACTCTGGACGGTGGCCGCATCGGGATCGCCTCCCAAGCCATCGGCATTGGCCGGGCTGTGTTGGAAGAGGCCGTGGAATACGCCAAGACCAGAGAACAGTTTGGCAAACCTATCTCCAGCTTTCAGGCTATCCAGTGGAAATTGGCCGAGATGGCCACGGAACTGGATGCGGCTGAGTTGCTGACTTTGCGAGCGGCATATCTGGAAGATCATCACCTGCCCTATGAAAAGGAAGCGGCCATGGCCAAAATGTTTGCGGGAGACGCGGCCATGCGGGCATCTGTCGAAGGTGTCCAGATTTTGGGCGGGTACGGCTACTGCAAAGACTACCCCATGGAACGTCACATGCGGGACGCTAAAATCACCCAAATCTATGAAGGCACCAACGAGATTATGAGGGTGGTTATTGCCAATAATCTGATGAAAAATAGATAGTTCTAACGATCCTGGCGGCGTGCTTGGGGCACGTCTCCGGGTCTGACCCCAGGCGACCCATGTTCAGTATGACTGACTTTGTTGCGGCCTGGCTGGTCATCCAAATACATTCTTTGGTTAACAATGAAGACCGACTTAATATGAATGATGTCATCTCAAAGGTCCGGTCCGGTGATGTCAGGACCGTAGCCAAACTCATCCGAGATATCGATGACGGCATCCCCGGTGTGTGGGAGATCCTCAAGGAACTCCATCCCTATACCGGCCGGGCCTATGTCCTGGGGGTTACGGGGGCGCCTGGAGTAGGCAAAAGCACCTTGGTTGACGGCATTATTTCTGCTTACCGGGCTAAGGACATAAC
>JADFYA010000164.1 GCA_015233285.1 Deltaproteobacteria bacterium
ACCAGAGGTGGGTGGCTCAACCATCCCTCTTTTTTATAGCACAACAGGTATTGGGATTAAAGTGGTAAACTTTGCGTCCCTGGGCCAGAGCCTTTAGAGCTACCCATTTGAAACAGCGAAGAGCCTTAAAATTTAATTCTTCCGCAGTACCTAAGGACCTTGTTGAAAGCGACCTTTTTGGGTATGTTATAGGATCACATAGTGAGGCCAAAACTGACAAAATTGGAAAATTTAAAGCTGCAGATAATGGTTTTCTATTTCTTGATGAAATTGGTGACATGGATTATGCTGTTCAACGGAAAATACTTATAGCAATTGAATATGGAGAAATTACTCCTGTTGGAAGTAATGTTGTTGAACATGTTACATTGATTGGAATTTTTGCCACTAACAGAAATCTTGAACAAATGATCGAAGATGGTACCTTTGGAGACGATCTCTATGAACGTATTAGCCAATTAGAGGTCCGAATACCACCCCTGAGGGAACGAAAAGGTGACATCAAGTTACTTTTAGAGCATTTTCTAAATACCCGTGACGGCGCTCGACGTGATAATCTAAATCTGTTACCGTTGAGTTATTCAGAAGGTTTTTTACTTTTCCTTGAAGATCAGGAATGGAAAAGGAATGTAAGGCAACTTAGGAATGTAATTGACAGAGCCATCTTTTATCACAACCGCAGAGGACGTCCAGGGACGTTAACCATAGAAGACTTGTCTGATGACTTTGACATGACACAATATAAGAAGAATAAGGGTGAGATTGGAAAGTATCATAAGAATAAAATTTCTGGAAAAGTTATATCAAAATCAGAAATTTATAGACAGGCTTTCATAGACAATGATGGATGGTTAAACGAAACAGCAAGGCAACAAGGAGTTAGCCCTAAGACGATTAGCAACAACATACCTGACTATGCTGAATTGCGCGAGAAGCTTGAGAAGCAAAGAGAGGAAAAGAAGGCAAAAGCAAAAGACTCTGATAAGGATAAAAAATGAATCAAAGAGAGGCCCTAAAACAAAAACATGCCTCTTCGCCCATTGGACAATCATTTCAAATATCCTCTGCACCCACTGATCAATGGCCCTGTCCTTAGATGGCCAGCTAGCCGCGTCTGAATTGCTTTCAGTTCTTGTTAATGCTTAGGTTCGTTTTGCAGCCAAGCCGCTGTGGATTATAACCGCGATCTATACCCTCCAAACATGGAATCCATGCTTAACCTCGCCCGTAGAATAAACGACTATTTCCAACATCTTAATTTTTAATCATTATTTTTCCAAGAGGTCTAACGGCAAGATTGGTATGTTCCGTGCTATGTAGAACGGCAACTGACTGGTACGTTGTGTATCCGAGTTGTTTGTTACCTAGAGCCGGAGCCGATCATGGATGAGTATCTTACCGTAGACGAACTATGCCGTCGGATAAAGTTCGCCAAGCAGACGATTTATAATCTGATCCACAGAAAAAGCTTTATCGCCGGTAAGCATTATATCAAACCTTCACCCAAAAAGATACTGTTCAAATGGTCTGAAATCCAAGCATGGCTTGGAGAATCACCTTCTTCGGTTCGGGTTGAGCCTTCGGCCTCCCTCCAGGAAGAACCGGCGTTGCCTTTGCCCAAAAGCCTTATCAAGATTTAGCGCCCTATTCTCCTTCCACTTCCCTAAGTTATTTGCTATTATCGTCATCGGTGAAAACAGCGGAGGGAGGTGATACGGCTAAGAGGAGCACAGAATGGTTAATGGCGTCAAGGCGACGGCCACCGTTATCCCTTTCCAGAAGACAAGAAAGGGTAGAGAGAAACAGCGTAAGGCCGGTCTAAACAAGAACCGGGAAGGGTCTGTGAGGAACATAAACGGCTTTGCCTACGTGGACTTCATCTATTTGGCCGAGCGGGTACGAGAGAATTCCGGCCTGGACTGGAACGAGAAGAATGCCAGGACTGTCAGAGAGCAGCTTGACCGGATAAACGTAGCCATAAGGTCAAACACTTTCAGGTTTGGAGATATTTTCCCGAACAGCAAGAAGAAAGATTATTTCTCTCAGAAGGAAGCTGAACTCTTCAAGCTGGCTAAAACACCGGCGCAGGTTTTCTGCCGAGAATATTTTGACACCTGGTACAAACTGCTGAAGCACTCTGGCCGCGTGGCCGAGCGGACCTTGTTCGGATACAAGAGCTACCTCAACCTTTACCTAACGCCATTTTTTGGCGACCTCCCTTTTGCCTCGCTCAACGCAGCCACCTTTGACAGGTTCATCTTTTGGGCCAGGCAGAAAAAGTACGCCGGAAAGGTAATAGAAAACAAGACCGTCAACAAGTGTTTTACGGTTCTCAAGATGATCTGCAAAGGTGCGGCCATCAAATACGGCTGGGCCAATGACTATAATCCGTTTTTTGGGTTCAAGAAGCTTCCTGAAAATGACGCCTACGAAGACATATCGCCATTCTCTCCAGAAGAGCAGGAGAGGTTAATTGATTGCCTGCCTGAGCATTGGCGACCATACTTTCTGTTTGCATTTAGTGTAGGCCTCCGACCGGGAGAACAGATTGCTCTGAAACCGGAAGACATCGACTGGGAGAACCATGTACTGCATGTGCGGCGGGCGCTGACCCTGGACGAAAACGGCAAGAAGACCATGGGCAAGACCAAGAATCGGTATAGCCGAAGAACTATAAAACTGGTCCCGGTCATGATGGAGGCGTTAAAGATGCAGCAGAAGATTTACGAGCAGTTTGGAGGAGAATATTTCTTCTGCTCCAGAACCGGAACCCAAATAATCCTGAGCAACTTGAGGAGCCGGGTCTGGGTGCCGACATTAAAGCGCGCAGGATTGCCCTACAGGGAAATGAAGCAGACTCGGCATACCTTCGCCACCATCGCCTTGAGTTGCGGGGAAAGTCCCCTTTGGATCGCCAAGGTCATGGGCCACCGGAACACCGAAATGATCATCAAGGTCTATGGCAAGTACATCGAACAGGCGCGGGGAGCCAAGGATGGGGGCCTGTTCAACGAAGCAATGCGGGTAACCAAGAGTAAGGATAAGTAGCCATGGGTAAAAGGCATTTATGGCAAAATTTTGGCAAAAATCCTTGCCAAAAGCAAAAAGGGCCAGTGAATTTATCACTAACCCTTTGATTTATCTGGCGCGCCCGGGGTGACTCGAACACCCGACCAACGGATTAGAAGTCCGACGCTCTATCCAACTGAGCTACGGGCGCAGAATGTCGCTTCCATTGTTTCTTGATGAATTGTGCTTCTACCATTTATTTTAAGAGAGAGCAAGATACAATTTATTTTTTTTCTGACCAAACACGATTTCGGCCGGTCCTGTTTTGGTTTTCCCTTGATGGTCTGGGATGATAGTCGAGGAGACTTCAGAAGAGCCGTGGAGGGCCCGACGGGACCAACCGGGATCAGTTCTTAGGTTTCTTTTCTTCCGGCCGCCTCCGATCATCACCGGGCCGCCTGAAGTCCTTGATTTGGGCCAGGTTGGCCAGTTTGGTCCAGCCCCGTTTATCCTCGGAAAAAGTAACCTTGGCCCAGGCCCCGTCGACTTGTTCCACCGTGACGGACGCTCCGTCATGAAGCTTAAAAAGCGCGGTGCTGCCCTCATCTTTTCCGGATAGAGCGGTGGCTTCCTTAACGATGATCACCCCCGTGCCACTGTTGGCCAATGAGTAGGCCTTCAATCCCGCCGACACGCCAAAAATCAGCCATAAAAATAAACAGACCAGGCCGCTCCAAAAGATCCATTCAGCCCGGCGCCACATTCTGACCGCCAGCACCGCGAACAACAGAATGTTGATGCCGGCAAACAGGGCATAAAGCTCTCCCGGGGCCAGGCCATAATACCAAAAGGCCATTTTAGAGACTGTGGTTATCCATTCGGGTGAGGGGGGTTCGTCTTTGGTTTGATCCAGGGCTACCTTCAAGTTGAAGGCCAGGTCAGCGTCTCTGGGCATAAAAATCATGGCCCGGTCATAGTTCATGATGGCCTGTCCCAGGCGCCCTTGCTTCAGGTAACAGTTTCCCAGGTTATAGAAGAGCCGGCCATTAAGATATCCCATCGAGATAAGGCGCTCATACGCCTCAGCCGCCTCGGCATATTGCCCGCGACCGGCCGATTGATTGGCTTGAACGAATTGTGTGGCCGGATCTTCTTCCCCCCTGGCCATGACCGGCCCCAAGATCACCAACAGCCAGATACAGATGACAAATTTCACCCTCATCGGAAACTCGCTTCCTTATCCAAATCCCTGACCAGTTCGGTTAATTCCTTTTTTAAATCATCGAGATCAACCTGGCTCAGTTTCTGAGTGGAATATATGTTTTGTTCCAGCCTGGTCCCAAGCCCGGCCAGGGCCGCGACGATTCGGGGATCTGTCTTGCGGTGGTTAAGCATCTCTAACAACTCAGCCAGCGTCATCGCCCCGGCATCCCAGCCGGTTTTGTGGCTGACAAAGCTCTTGAGGGCCTTGACCAGGTTGGACGGAGCCTCATCACCGGTGGGTAAGGCCGTCAGCTCCCGTTGGAATACGGCATAGGCCTGTTTCCGCCTTCGGTCTGAGAACCAGCCGGACAAAAGATGCTGCCGGCGGGTCATTAAAGACAGGCCCAGCAGGATGAGGGGAGGTAACAACCACGCCGCGATCAGCAGAGGTCCCGGATAGAGAATTTGGGGGACGAGTACGGCCATTCCGGTATGATTAGGCAGGATGTCCTTGCCCAGAGCGGTGACTTCCTCTTTGACCCTGGTGGCCGATGCCGCCACGGTTACCTTGGTGGTTTCAGTCGCTGCGGCCGGGGTGACCGTCAGGGCCAGGGGAGATGTGGCCACCCGCTGGTAGGCGGCCTTGGTGGGGTCGAAATAAGTTATACTGACCGGGGGGAGAGTGAAGGCGCCCGGTTTCTCCGGGACCAGAGCCCGTTTCACGGTTTTTTCTCCAAACAGTCCTTCCGGTTTGGTTTGGACCGTGAAGGTCGGTTGATCTTCATAAACTTTAAACAGGGGTAGATCGCCCAGGGCCGGTGTGGTCAGGAGCCGAACGTTGCCTGTTCCTTCCATCCGGATACTCAGCGTCACCGACTCTCCAACCTTGACGGTAGGTTTCGACAATTCGGCATGAATTTTGAACTGACCGATAAGCCCCTGGAAATCCGCCGGGCGGCCCTTCACCGGTAGATCTTTGATCATTAAGTTAATCGGCTCGGAGGAAAACGACCGGGTGACCATTCTGGTCAAGCCGAAAAAT
Organism: Deltaproteobacteria bacterium; assembly: GCA_015233285.1. The sequence goes on from JADFYA010000164.1 coordinate 5,255, forward strand.
TGTTCATCGAGAAACCCTGACGAACTCCGGCGCTGAGTTCGGGTTGGTAGATCACAGGTGATCTTGATCGGCTCTATGGTCAAGGGGCCGGCCTTTTGGGGAAACAGGATGTATTTCAGCTCATTGATGTTGTAGTGACGGCCATTGATCATCCGGGTGTAGGGGGCGGCATTTTCAAGTTTTTCATGGGTGAACCCCTTGAGATCGAAATCTTTTAGGTTTGCCTGAGAAATCGGCAGGCTGGTGCCAAAAGTGAGCGTTAGAACAACCTGCTGCCCGACATAGGGGTTCTTCTCTGAAACGGCGGCAGTGAAAAACACCTCCTTTGTCTGATCATTGGCCTGCTTCGCCTCAGCAATGGATAAGACTACCGCCTGGCTAGTATAGGTCACCCCTTCGACTCTGACTTTGGCCGGCCCCAAGGTCACCTGGCCTGATTTTTTTGGCGTTATGAGATAATTAAAATCTACACCGCGGGATACCTGACCATTAATGATTTCCATTCGGGTAGAAGTTCCCTGGGACTCCACCTCGAAGGAGTCCACCCCAACGATGTCTGGGGCAGATGCATCGCCGGCCCCGGAAACCCGGACGGTGACCGAAATCTGCTCACCAGACGAGACGGAAGTCCGGTCCACCAGTAACTCCACGGTAACCGTTGACCCGTGGGCCGGGATGATCCCCAAGACCATCCAGGTGGCCAAAAAGAGTGTCAGAAACAGGTACGGGCGCAGTATCTTCATAAGGTTACCAGTCTTTGTCTACAACACGAGGGCCGACCGCTCCTTTAAGATTTTGTCGGATAATATCTTTACGGTTTTCCGATAGATTGTCCAGCAAGGCCGCGGCTTTTTTCTTGTCCATGTCTTTATCTTCTAAATGGTTCTGATCGCCGGTGCTCGGCTGGGCCGGTTGATCGGGCTGTTTGTTATCCTTGGTTTCTCCGGGTTGAGCTTGACCTTGTTTCTTCGGCTCGGGCTGTTCCGGCTTGTCTGGTGGTTTTGTTTGGTTATCTTGATGATCCTGTTTTTTGTCCGGTTCTGCCGGCTGGTCGGGTTTGGACTGGTCCTTATTGTCTGGTTGATCCTGTGGTTGGTCTTCCTTTTTTTTGTCCCGGTCTTTATCCTTATTTTTATCATCTTTTTTGTTGTCATTATTATCTTTTGAAGACTGTGAATCCTTCTCTTTTTCTTTCTGTTTGGTCATTTCCTTTAAGGTGTATTCCAGGTTGTAGCGGGCCTCTTCGTCCTGGGGGTTAAGGGCTAAGGCTTTGAGATAATATTTGGCTGCGTCTTCGTATTTTTGCAGACGAAAGGAATTATTACCCAGGTTGTAAGCGGAACGGGCTTTCGTATCATTATCTTCAGGTGAGACCAGGCACTTCATGTACCCGGCCGGGGCCTGGTCGTATTGCTTGGCCTGATATTGGGCGTTGCTCAGATTATAGTCGATCCGATGGTCATCGGGGCGGTCCACTTTGGCTTGCTCAAATTCTTTAACGGCCTGGTCGAATTTTTTTTCCTGATAAAGGGATACAGCCCGGTCCAGGTGTTCTTGCGGCCCAGCCCAGAGCATTGATCCCATTCCCCCGGACAATCCGGCCAAAGCCTGAATGATGACTAACACACAGACTGACCGGATTCTTTGCCGACGCTGAATCTGCTTGCACCTGGGGCCATCGCCTAAAGCATCCGGCCGGCCGGCCAAGACGCCGACTTGTTTCGACCTAAATACATTAAGCAATCTCTTCCTCCTTAAGACTATGGTCAAAAAAGCATAAGACAAAGGACACAGAGGCTTTCTTTTGTCTTCAATTTGGATTCGGTCTGCCGTGATATCATAACAAATGAATTTGATCTCTGCAAGAGCGCCTGCAATCCAGTTCAGCGTTAATATTTATCCTATTTGGTCAAAAGTCAATCCTAATCAGTAACAGCCGGGGGGGACAAGGCTGACCGGCCTTGATATGACCAATATTTTGGGCCTGATCTAACGCCAGAACGAGGCTTATAAAACCCGAAAACAAGAGAGCAACAAGGCGGTTAAACAAGATATGTCTTGCCATAAATTGAGGGATGATGTTAATATATTACGCCAATAGCTATCGACAAAAGCGGCCTCCGAACAGTTCGCCGGTCTCCTTTTTGCTTTCGGCTATCCTTCCGACGGTTCGAGGGATTGAGGCTGGCCGGGTTAAATCATCTGTTCATCCGTCATCAGCCAATCCGCCGTGGCCGGCATGTTCTTATCGGCTTAGACTGCTTGCTTCGGCCGGGTTTCTGCCTGATATACATCCCATCGGTATAGATAGATACCAAATCGACCTTGACATGAATTTGGGGTTTTCAGATATGGCCAAGAAAAATAAAAGATTCGGTTTTATCATTCCGTTGCTTTTGGGGCTGGGCTGGACGTTGGTGGTCGGCTTTCTGTTAGGCTGGAATATCAAACAAGTGACCAACCAGACAGTTCAATTAGGAGAACAAGAAGCCCAAGCCTTTTTTGAGCTGATC
>JADFYA010000165.1 GCA_015233285.1 Deltaproteobacteria bacterium
GAGGTGGACATGTCGGCCGTCAAAGCGATCTCGGAGCCCCACGGTCTCCTGGTCCTGGAAGATGCCGCTTGCTCATTGGGGGCTTTTTTTAATGGGATTCATACTGGGACCGAGGCCCGCGCTGCGGCCTTCTCCTTTCATCCAAGAAAAATAATTACCACGGGTGAAGGCGGGATGCTCATCACCAATGATATACAGTTGATTGATAAAGTTAGACAATTGCGTGATCACGGGGCTTCACGAAGCGATCTGGAGCGTCACCTTGGCCGGGGCGGATCTTTGCTGCCGGATTTTGACGTGTTGGGTTACAATTACCGGATGACCGACATCCAGGGCGCCTTAGGTGTGAGTCAGATGTCTAAGTTGAATCTTTTTCTGGCCGCGAGACTGGAGGCGGCTATGCGGTATGACACCCTGCTGGCCGACCTCGAATGGGTTATTCCGCTTCATGCGGCTCAGGGAGCCACATCTTCTTATCAGTCATATGTTATTGTAATTTGTCGGAAAGACAAGCGGTGGCCGTCGTTGAAAGAGGTCGATGAATTGAACCTGTTCCGTAATGGATTGATGGTTCAATTGGAAGAGCTGGGAATCTCCACGCGTCAAGGCACCCACGCCGTCCATACCCTGGGCTATTACAAAAACCGGTATGGTTTTCGAGATGAGGATTTTCCCATCTCATTTATGTCGGATCGGTTGAGCCTGGCCCTGCCGTTGTATGACGGAATAACCTTTGATGACCAGGTTTACATAGTAGAATCGCTGGTTAGAGCCGGCGGACCGGGCCGTACCTGGTGAGGTGAAGCAAAGTTATGGGTTATATATGGTGTGTCCAAGGTAACCGCATGGTAATTAGCGGTAAAGTCGGCCCCACCGGCCGGCGCCCGCAACTTGCCCCTTTGATTCGCTTTTGTGCTTGACTAATGAACCTGTTTAACATATGATGCCTCCACATGGTGCGGAGCCACCGCCTTTAGTGCCACTCGGCGCCGACAGATGGGTTTGCATTCTGAGATGTCGCCACCAGGAAAATTTGATCGAACGATCAATGTTCATATAACCGGTATTCTGTTTTCGTGCCATGCCGTGGCCCAGCTAGTTGAATGCGCATGACAATAATGAGCTAAGGAGGTTGATATGGCCAAACAAAAAATCCTATTAAATTATAGCTACTCCAACTATGGCATGAAAGCCTTGGATTTTATTATTCGCACCTTTGCGAGTAACCCGGAAGTGCAGGTGACGATTATGCACACCTATCCACCTTTGCCGGCCTTTGAGGCTGATGTGGGTCCGATGCCGGATAGACTGAAAGCCAGTCTGAATCTGATGTCTCAAGTCATAGTCCAAAATGAAGAAGGGGTTAGAGTAGCCCGGCAGCACCTGATAAGCAACGGCTTTTCAGAGGGCAATGTAGACTACATATTTAAATGCCGTCTCAGAGACGTGGCTGATGAAATAATTGAAACGGCCAATAACGGCAATTTCGACATCGTCGTGATGGCCCCCCGGCCGGCAAAAATCACCGGGCTCTTCAAAAAGAGAGTCTCGACCAAAGTCGCCTCGGTCGTGAAAGACAAAGCGATAATTCTAGTTACCTAGTCTAGGCGAACAAGATTTGGCCGATAGCGCCACATATTTGTATCGCAATTGACTGACGGCGGATGCGATTCCGTCGCAAGTGTGATGAATGCAGTGTAGTATCTATTCCGGTGTATCTGACCACCGCCATCGAGGAGGTAAGGAATGGCTGATGAAGATAAAATTACTATAGAGACATTTAAGATTATCACCCACGCTGTGGCCCAGTCCGATCGGCTGGATATTATGACCAATCACCTGACTCAGCTACTGGTAGCCGCTTTGCAGATTAAGGGCTGCGCCATATTTGCCCTGAATCCGGAAACAAGCGATCTGGAGATGCTGGCCAACTTTGGGTTAAGCCTGACGTATCTTTTCAAAGGACCGATCAAGGCCGACAAAAGTATCGGCGACGCCTTAAATGGCAAGCCGGTGATTATTCGAGACGCGGAGACGGACCCCCGCCTGCAATATCCCGCAGAAACTAAAAAGGAAGGCATCCGGACGATTGTCTCAATACCCATCACCTTCATGAATGACATTGTCGGTGTTCTCCGGCTGTATCACCATGAGGTATGGGACATCTCCCCTCAAGACATCGACTCCCTGCATCTATTGGCGGCCAACATCGGCCTGGCCATGAGCTACACCCGCCTTCTCAACATCGTCACCACTATTAGTGAAGCCATTGGTGAACTGCCCAAAAGACTGGCCGGCTTTTAATATAAATTGCCGCCGCAAAACCATGATCCGACAGAGGACGCACAGAAACGATGAACTATGTGCGTCCTTTTTTCGCGCCGGGGGTCTTAACCTCATACTTCCTGCTTCTTGCACGCTGTAACCGCTCCGCCGGCCGGATGATTAGAGACTCACTTAACTATTTGTTTCTGCCGATATTAGGTTCGGCATCTCCGTCAATTCGGCGGAAGAACTCGACGACTTGTTCGGGGCGGCGGGTCAACGGCGCCTGGGGAAGGCTTTTGATAAATACCCGGCCATAGTCTTTGGCCACCAGTCTGGTATCCAATACCGCCATTAGCCCCCGGTCCTTAGAGCCCCGGATAAGCCGGCCCAGTCCTTGTTTAAGGGCGATGACAGCCACTGGAACCTGGTATTCAATGAATGGCGACTTCCCTTCTTTGTTCATCATGTTGATCCTGGCCGAGACAACCGGGTCGCCCGGCGGGTCGAATGGCAGTTTGTCGATGATCACGCAACTTAAGGACTCCCCTGGGACATCCACCCCTTGCCAGAAGCTGCTGGTCGCGAATAGGACTGAATGACGGTCTTTCCGGAAGGCGTCGATCAGGGCGGTTTTGGGCCGCTCCCCCTGCATCATCATAGTATAAGGGAGGCGCGAAGCCAAAAGCTCATAAGCTTGGGTCATGTTCCGGTAACTGGTGAATAGAACAAAGGCTCGGCCCGAGCTCATTTGGAGAATACGGGAGATCTCTTCGGCGGCGCTTCGAATGAAATCCGGGTGAGAAGGAGAGGGCATTCTGGCCGGCACATAGAGTATGGCCTGCCGGGCGTAGTCGAAATGGGAATTCACGACCAATTCCAGGGTGGACTCGGTAACTCCCAGACGGGACTTAACATAATTGAAATCCCCGCCGGTAGACAGGGTGGCCGAAGTCAAGACAAAAGGTTTTTCTTGGCTAAACAGACTGTTGGCTAAAAGAGTTCCCGCACCGTAATGGGCAAGCTTGACAGGAACGTATGCTTGCCCCGGCTCTCGCTGAAGTAGACATAATTGTCGTCAGCATCGTTCATGAGAGACCAGAAATCATTTTTGAGTGAGTTGGTCCGGTCCGATAATGTTTCAAAATTAGGATCGCTCTTAGCCAGATCAAGGACTAAGTCGCTTAAATCAGACAACCTATCTCTGATTTCCACTGCCTGGTTAATCATGTTGGCACTGGGTGGGTTCTTGGGGATGGGTCGGCGTCCTTCCGCTTGTCCAAAGAGGTCAAAGAAAAATTTGAGAGCCCGGTCCAGGCTGTTCAGCAGATCCGATATCCTGGGGGCAAGCCGGCTCTTGGGTTTGAGGGCGCCTCTGATATCTCCTATCAGGTCGGAAAACCGATAGGTACTAACCGAGACGCCGAAATACTGCCCGGCCGTGTCCTCTAATTCGTGGGCCTCATCAAAAATGGCCGCTTCGTACACGGGGATGACCGCACCAAAACCATTTTCCCGCACGGCCAGGTCAGCGAAGAACAAATGATGGTTGACCACCACCAGGTCGGCTTTGGCCGCCTTTCCCCGGAGTCGGTTAAGAAAGCAATCCTGCACCCTGGGGCACTTTTGTCCCAGACATCGATCCGCCCTGGAGGCGACCTTGGACCAGAGGGGATCATTTTCAGACAGCCAGGTTAATTCCGATCTATCTCCGGTTTTTGTCTTCTGAGACCAATCCCAAATGCGTTCCAACGGTGATTTTTCCTTCGACAACTCTAGACTTGATTGCCCTGCAATTTTAACAAGCTGGTCGAGGCAGAGGTAGTTCTGACGCCCTTTCATCAGCACCGATCTGAAGTCCTTTAGGCCAAGCGACCGAATAAATGGGATATCTTTAAAATAGATTTGTTCCTGCAGGTTCTTGGTTCCGGTGGAGACAACCACTTTCTTCCCGCTTAGGATGGCGGGGACCAGGTAGGCCAGGGTTTTGCCCGTGCCGGTGCCGGCTTCAATGATGGCCAAGCGGATGTCCGAAAGCGCCTGAGCCACCATGTTGGCCATGTCCAATTGTCCTTTGCGAAATTCATATTCCGGCCAGGTTTTGGACAGCAGACCCGACGGGCCGAAAATATCTTTAAGTGGGGTCTGGTTGTTTCCCATGTTATGTTTTTCTTCCGATCAGGTTAGAGTGATTTAGTAATACTTGGCGCTTCTGAAAGTATCTGTTTCTGGTTGCTTGTTACTCGTTACTTGTTGTTAGTTGTCTTCACGTTTAACCAGTAGCGAGTAACAAACAACCAGAAACACGAAAATGGCTTTTTCATTGACCCGCGGTGGAATTTATTATATAAGAAATGCTTGAAATAATGGATAAGTAACCTGGCCGAAAGGCCCATCCAACCCCGGAGGATGATATGGAGCTGCTGAAACGGCACAAATATACCATAATTATAGCTGTCGTCAGTCTCTTGGTGATTATTTTGGTCGGACTCCGAATAATCAGCCAGAAAGATCAGCATGGCGGACCAGGTGATTTCAAAAAACTTTTTTCATCCTCTGAGACTCAGCCACAGGCCCCGAAAATAACGGCCTCATCTGCCGTGACAAAAACGCTGGATAAATCTTCTCCTGGGGCCGTGCCCCCGGCCAAGGTGATCGATCTCAATCAGGCGTCCGTTAGCCAGGATCTGAAAGATGCCACAAAAACTCCACCTGCCGGAGAAACGGGCGGGGCGTCTCAACTCCCTCCCGAATTAGGCGAACGGAAGAAACAGTTGGGGCTGGATAAATCAGTGACGGCTGTAGTCAAATCAGGTGAAGCGGTTAAGGTTGGCGGTACAACCATCTCAATGTCGCAAATCAGGGAGGATGTCAAGCAACAAAAGCATATCCTGGATAATAGGACGGTTCGGGGCGAGGATTTGCCTTCCGACATTAAGACCAGCATGGTCCAAAAGAAGGTGGATACATCCAAAGTAGCACCCTATGGACAGATCAGCGATACCGCTCGCACCGCCATGGCGATAGAGTCTCAAAAAAAAGCAGCTCGGGCCGCTTACGGCCTCTACCTGGTCCGGCCCAATGACAACCTGTGGGACATTCATTTCAGGTTCTTGCGGGAATATCTGGGCCACAGAGGAATCATCCTCCAACCCAGGGATGACCAGCCTATGCCTAACGGCCGGAGCAGCGGAGTCGGGAAGATTCTCAAATTCGCCGAAGTGGTGGCTTATGTTTACAATGCCAAAGAACGAAAGCTCGTTAGAGAGATTAATTTGATTCATCCTAACGAAAAAATCGTCGTATTTAACATGGAGCTGCTCTCGGACATCCTTGATAAGGTCGATCGGACGAGTATCCAGAAAGTTACCTTTGACGGGGTTAGCCTCAGGTTCGAGGCGTCCTAGTGTTTCGTGTTACGTGTTTCGGGGTAAAAGGATTAGACACCGGATGCACATCTGGGAGTGTGCAACTGCCGCTGCCATAGATAAAGGGTGATCCCGGCCGAGAGTGCGGTGTTAATTGACTCGACCTGCTCGGCCATAGGGATGGACAGGGTGACCTGACGGCCGACCGCGGCGGGCAACCCCGGCCCCTCCAACCCGGGAATCAAGCCAAAAGTCTCGGGAAATTGGAAAGATGCCACGTCCGATCCATCTGGAGACAGCCCGATCAGCGGTATCCGGCTGGAGGCCAACTCTTGGATTGATGGTCCGGCCCATAATTTTGTTCTGAACAGGGTGCTCCCCGCCACCCGAACACATTTGGGGTGAAAGGGGTGGGCCGCTTCTTTCAGTAATACCACTCCGGCTGCCCCAAAAGCCGCCGCGGACCGAATAAGCGCTCCAACATTAGCCGGATCCTGGCATGGAACAAACAAGGTACACCCTGTTGACCATAGGGCATCGGACCAGACCGGTAAAGGCGTCTGCGTGACCAGGAGAATTTCCCGATTCGTGCCGAACAGATCGATTTGACGGAAAAGCTCGGGATGGAGGCGATATATGGTCACATGAGGCGGACCTCCTTCGATCTCCTCTGAACCTTTGCCCGAAACCAGCAATCCCTGACACCGCTCTGGAAAATCACGCAGAATTTCTTTGACTTGCTTGGGTCCGGAAATTAGAGCCAGGCCATGTTTTTTGATCCCCCGACCCGACAGCACCTTGACGAAGGTCTTGAACGTCTCATTGGCCGGACTGTTAATTTCAGCTACTTTCATCCGGTCCGCATGTGGGCCGGCTGGAACCGCCTGCGATTGGGACTCCCCATCTTGACGAAATCGCATCAATTCCTCGGTCCGGGCAAAAACCACCAACCGCCGCTGAAAGGTTGTGCCTGGAATGACGTACGGGATGTCTCGGTCTAACCGGTATTCCTGGTCATATTCGCGGCAGGAGTCGGCAATCTCTTCATCACAGCCCGGGCCTTTCATGAAAACCACTTTTCCGCCTGGAGGAAGAAATGAGCCGGCCCGCCGAAGTGTTTCCATCATCGGTTCAAATGCGCGGGTAATCACCGTTTTGACCTGATGTTCGAAACTGCCGGACACTTTATGCGGGTAGACCACGACCTGGCGCAGTTCCAGCGTTTTGATCATTTCTCCTAGGAAGGCTACCCGCTTGCCCCGCCCCTCGGCCAAAATTAACTGAATCTCCGGCCGCATGATCTTTATGGGAATACCCGGAAATCCAGCCCCCGTGCCGATATCGAGCAGCGGTGAGGCCAACTCTACCAATTTAGGAACCAGCGCACAATCGGCATAGTGCTTGAACACCATGTCTTCAAACCGGCGAATTCGAGTCAGATCCAACTCTTCGTTTCTGTCCCTGAGGTGCTGGTGGAAGGTCCAAAACAACCGGCTCTCTCTTTCTGAGAGCTTGATGCCGCACTGTTTGAAAAGTTGATTCAGGTAATCTAAACTGGGCTTCATCAACCCGCCTTTGGTTATGATCGTTCGATGTTGGATTCTATTATCAGGGAGAGATATCCGTGATCATCACACCGGATCTGGGTCTTGAGACTCTTGCTCAGAATGTCCTTTATGAAGACAATCATCTCTTGGGCCTGTTCAAGCCGGCTGGAATGCTCACCCAGGGCGACAGTACCGGTCGGCAGTCCCTGTTGGATCTGGGTAAGCACTGGTTACAAGAAAAATACCAAAAACCCGGCCAGGCTTTTCTGGGGTTACTGCATCGATTGGACCGCCCGGTGTCGGGAGTGGTCCTGTTTGCCAAGACATCCAAAGCGGCCCGACGGTTATCGGAACAGTTTCGTAGCCGCCAAATCGTTAAGATCTATCTGGCCGTGGTGGAAGGTCATCCGGCCCCTCCTGAAGGAACATCCAAGGTTTACCTGATCCGCCAGGGTACTAAATCAGTTTTGACAACTCCGGGAAAGGCCACCGCCCAATCCGCTGAACTTAGTTATAAGACGTTGAAAATAGGACCCCGCACCAGTCTGGTCCAGGTCATCCCGGCCACCGGACGCCGCCATC
>JADFYA010000166.1 GCA_015233285.1 Deltaproteobacteria bacterium
CCGTAACCAGTGTTGTGTTGCGCTTGATCTGATTGTGGTAAATGGTCAATACTGTTTCCAACCCGTCTTTCAATCCCACCTTGATCATCTCGCCGCTCTTGTCAAAGCGGGCGAAGTTTTTTAGAGCAAAAATGATCTTTGCCGCTTTTTCCACCGCCAAGGCGATATTGGTCGTGTTTGAAATCAGATCGGAAAGCTTGTACGCCGTATCAAAAACCAACTCGGCGTTTTCACTTTTCAACAAGGGGATAAAGGAGTCAACGCCTTTGAGAATATTTAATTTGATGAATATGTTGGCCAATTTTCTTGTGTTTTCAAAGCCATGACCTTTCAGCTCAGCTTCTAAGGCTCTTCTTATTTCCCTCTCCTCCCGAGTGGTCAGGACCGCCCCATTGTCGGCGGAATGCCCAAGCAGGGACAGGAATTCCTGCTGCTGATTCTTATCCAAGAGTTGGAAGAGCCGGGGCAACTGGGCCAGCGTCTCTTTCAGACAACTCTCAATATTGCCTACAGACGACTTAATCGCCCCCAGGGGCGTATTCACCTCATGGCCGACACCTGCTACCAACTGGCCAAGCGCTGCCATTTTTTCTGACTCAATCAACTGCTGCTGACTGCGCTTGAGATCGGCCAGGGCCTCTTGTAACTCAGCCGTTCTTTCCTCAACCTTCTTTTCCATGCTGTTGTAAAAAAGAGCGTTTTCAATGGAGATGGCAACTTGCGAGGCCAATACCTTCAGTAATTCCAGTCGTTCCGGCGTAAAAACCCCTTCAATCAGGTCATTTTCGAGATATAGAATTCCCAGGAGCTTTCCATGGTTGATGATCGGCATGGCCAGAATGGACTTCGGCTGTTTCGTCTTGATGTAGTCGTCAGCGCTAAAGGCGCCCTCACTCGTCGCATCGCCCAGTACGATGGTCTCCTCGGTTCTTGTAACATATCGAATTATGGAGAGAGGAAGCTCCTCCCGTTCTTCCAGAGGAATGGCCTGGAGCGCCTTGACCTCGTTTTCTTGCACATTGCCTTCCGCCTCGACAAACAGGCGTCCATCCTGCTTGAGGACTAAAATTCCCCGACGCGCTCCGGCATTTTCAATCAAGATGTTCATCAGTTTCTCGAGCAATTTCCCGAGAACGATCTGGCCGGATATGGCTTGAGACGCCTTGATCACCGTTGATACATCCAACTGCCCAACAATGGAGGTACTTGAAGTGGGCATAGTGGATATTTTGCCGGAGCTGCGTCTTCCGGCCTGTCCGGCCGACAATAACCTGGGGTATTGCGCTTGCATCTGTTTTATTTTGGCCAGGGCGCCCCACTCATCGTACAGAAAGACCGCCTCTTGCATGTAGACCTGGGCGATTCTCTCTTCTTCAACACCTATCCAGAATTTTGCGCAGCATTCATTGCAGAGACTTTCGTACAAAAAAGAATGCATTTCTTTCGCGGCTTCTATCGCTCGCGAATAGGTTTCAACTGCTTCCTGGCGCCGCCCTTCGACGCGGGCCTCTTCCGCCGTGAGCAAAAATAGCATAACGTTGAAATTGGTTGGGCCGTAATTGGCCCACTTCTTTATCTTTCGTTTGCCCGAGGCATAAATCTTTTGGTAGTGCTTCTTTTCCGCGTCGTTAAAGTCCTTCATCGCAGCCAGGATGGCCAGGCAGGTGAAGAAGGTATATGCGGTTACGTTGTAAGTGGGATCGGCTATCACCTCCGCGGTGATTTTCGGCCCGGTGGCCACTTCCACCGCGTCCTTATAGTTTTCATAGTAGTAATTGAGGATCAGGCGGGTGGTCGCGTGATAAAAGGTGCCGCAGGTAGATGTGACGTTGGAATCGAAATAGGCAACCGCTTGCTCCTCGTTATGGTCCTGGTAATCCAGAGAGTCGGTGTTTTCAATCTCACCCAATAGATTCATGAACAGAGCCCGGTGAAGCGAGTGGGCATGGAACGGCTCTATTTGTTTGACCTTTTTGGCAAACTTTACTTCTCTTTCAGCTATCTTAACCACATCGGCAATCGATTTGGACAACGCCACTTCCTGCCAGAAACCAAAGAGGTAAATATATGAAGCCCAGAAGTTTTCGCCTGTATTGACGAGTTTTTGCAAGCCCTGCTTCCTGGGCTCCAGGGTGTCGGAAATCGGCTGTTTCCAGAACATGGCAAAGCTTGTCACCATGAAATAGGTCCGGGCCTCCATAGGTGGATTGTCAACCTGCTTAAGATATTCCATGGCCAGCTTGCCGTACTTATATGCCTGAGAGGGGGAGCCGAGTTTAGACCAGAGCAGTCCGTATCCGGAAAATATAAAAGAGGAGATAGAGCTGTTACCGTGTATCAGGGTTAGCTTGAACATCCTCAGGATGACAAAAGGCAACAAAAGCAGGCCCTGAAGATAGGTAGGCGCAACCAACTCCTTGAGCAGGCTCAAGACGCTCAGCACATCGGCATTCTGTGTTTTCGGCATCGCCACCAGATGATCGGCATTCTTGCCGAGTTCCCTCAATTTTGTTGAGGCCAGCTCGATGAGGAGCTGCGCCTGGTTGCATTTTCTTGGAATCCTCTCGTGGTAGAGTCTCAAGGAATCAATGGCGATATCTATTGATTTATCCATTTGTCCGGCGCCGCCGTAATAGAGAATCAAAATATTATTGATCTCTACCTGTTCTTCCTTGGAAGAACAGCGTTTCAGCAATTTATCCGCACCGGCTATCCCGTCTTCGGATTTTGCGGTCAAGAACTGACATTCGGTAATTCCTTTGTGAAGCCCGAACATCAGTTCATGATGGTCTTTCCAGGCATCGTCGTTGAGTAAATCCGCTCCCATGGTGAAATATTCCAAAGCGGGGGCATAGGCGGTCGATTCTTGGGCCCTTCGTCCCGCGTCAAGGGTCAACGCCGCCAGGGTACGTTTCTCTTCTTCATCTTCTACCAGGGAAAGACTCTTGCTGTAGTGCTCCACAATGGCAAAGCATCTGGTGCCCAAATCCTGTTCATGTACCGACTTGTGCAAAAGTCGCGCAATCTTGAGATGCGTAGCCTTTTTTTGACTCTCTTCAATGAGTGAATAGGCCGCCTGCTGCACCCTGTCGTGAAGAAACTTATCTACGGCCTCCTGGACTCTGTCATTTTCATCGGCCGATCCTTCATCCATAATCTTTAACTGCTGGTGACCGTTTCCCTGCGGTAGCAGCAATCCCTCTTCGACTGCCGGCCACAAATCTCCGGCAACGTCGGCCACCGGTTGTTCGGCGATGATGGCCAATGTTTTGAGATCGAAGCTGTTGCCGATACATGCGCCCAGCCGGAGTAAGTTCTGGGTGACATCCGGCAGAGCTCTCAGCTTTGTGACCATTAATTCAACGACATTGTCGGTTATCTCCCCGGACTTGATCTGCTCGACATCCCATATCCAGCGATGTTGCCGTGGATCAAAAGTCAACAGGTTTTCATGATGAAGGTTTCTCAGAAATTGGATGACGAAGAATGGATTGCCCCCGGTCTTATCCATGACCAGTCGGGATAAGGGGTTGACGGCGGCGATATCAGCGTGGACAGTGTCTGAAATCAACTCGCCCAAATGATGTAAATCCAAAGGCTTCAAAGTCAGCTTGTTGATCCTGACCCCGGCCTTGTCGATCTCATCCAGAGCAATAATGAAAGGATGCGTGTGATCGACTTCGTTGTCCCGGTAAGCTCCCATCAACAATAGATATTCATTTCCTTCAGACAACATCAGTGTCTTGATCGAATTTAATGTGGCGATGTCGGCCCACTGGAGATCATCCAGGAAAATAACCAACGGGCTGTCTTTGCAGGTGAAAACACGCAAAAATTGCAAGAAAACCATGTTGAACCGGTTCTGGTTCTCTTCCGTTCCAAGATTGGGAACCTTTAACTGGGGGCCTATGATTTTTTCCACCGCCGGAATCACATCAATGATAACCTGGCCATTGGGTCCCAGGGCCGCGAGCAGCTTGTCTTTCCATGAAACAAGCTCTTCCGGGCGACTCATCAGCAACTGTTTCAGTAATCCTTGAAAAGCGCCGCTGATGGCTGAATAGGGGATATGGCGCTGAAACTGGTCAAATTTACCGGAGATGAAAAATCCATATTTTTCCACCAGGGGTTTGTGGATTTCGTTGACCAGGGCGGACTTGCCAATCCCGGAATAACCCGCGACCATCAATATCTCGGCCCCACCGGCCGCGATACGGTAAAAACAATCTTCCAGGACGCCTGTTTCGGCCGTACGTCCGTACAGCTTTTGCGGAATATGAAATTTTTCGGAAATGTCACATATGCCCAAGGTGAAATTTTCTACTTCTCCGGTCTGAGTGATTTGTTTCCGGCATTTTTCCAAATCCCAGATCAGTCCGGCCAGGCCGTGATAGCGGTCCTCTGCCTTTTTTGACATCAACTTGAGAATGATATTTTCAATAACGAGGGGGATATCCGGCCGTTGGGCTCTGATTGGAGGAGGGGTTTTGGCGATATGGCAATGGACCCAACCTATGGGGTCGTCAGCCTGGAAGGGATGTGCGCCCGTTAATATTTCGTAGAAGGTGATGCCCAGCGAGTAGTAATCTGTTCGATAATCGATTCCCCGATTCATTCTACCTGTCTGTTCTGGAGACATATAGGGGAGGGTCCCTTCCAGAAGACCGGGACTAACCGCTTCCTGCTTCTGCCTTTGGAGAAAAGAGGCCAGACCGAAATCTATGGCTCTGAATTCAAAGGTATTACTATTTAGAAGAAAATTATATGGATTCACATCCTTGTGGATAATCCCGCAATCATGAATATTCCCTATGATCCTTGCCATTTTGGCGGCAAAATCCAGGAAAGTCACCAGATCGATTTGGGCTGATTTAATGGCTTCCGCTAAGGGCCTGCCGTCGAACGCTTCGAGGATCAAGGCCAAGCCGTTATGATGCTTTTCCAGGGAATACACCTTGGAAACGCCGGAGATATCGAGCCGCTTGAGGACTTCATATTCATGTTTTAATCTTGCCAGCTCGAACTGGGTGGGATATTGGGCGCTTGATAGTTTAATGACCACGGGAATATTATCAGCCATCCTTATTCCGTGGTAAATTAGCGTCCGGTAGTTTTCAAAAATTTTTTCGTTGACTTGAAACCCAGTGATGGTTAGCGACATGTCTTCACTTTCTACTTACAGATGACTTTGTTTCTGCCGGTTCGTTTGGCCTCATATAATGAATCGTCAACTCTCTTATTCAAGCTTTCAAAATCGTCATCATGCAACAACTGTGTGACACCAAAGCTACAAGTCATTTTCCCTACTTTATCGAAGTGATAGTCCTCAATTTCTTGCCTTAACTTTTCTGATGCGACGCGCGTGGCCTCAAGCGTGGTTTCCGGAAACAGAATCATAAATTCCTCACCGCCCCATCTGGCCAGGACATCACACGCCCCGATCTGACTCGAAATCAGAGCCACGATCTCCCGCAGGGCGGAATCACCAGCCGCATGTCCGTGCCGGTCGTTGATCTGCTTAAAATAGTCAATATCAATCATGGCTAAGGAGACGGCGTGGTTATATCTTTTACATCGCTGGATTTCAGCTTCCAGTATCGTATCAAACTTCATTCTATTATGTGCTCCGGTCAGTGCATCTCTGGTCGCATGGCGCTCAAGTTCCTTGTTGAGTCTTTCCAATTCATTGTTTTTTTGCTGTAATTCGGCCGTGCGCGCCTGCACCTCCTGCTCGAGAATGATCCGAAACGATTCTATGGTGACAATTTCGGCATATGACCGTAGAGCCATGGTCATAGCCGTCCTGAACTTCCTGCTCGTCAGTTCGGTTTTTTCTTTGTAATCATTGATGTCGTATTTGTATATCACTTCTTCTTCGGGCGCCATGCCCGGTTGACCGGTGCGCAGGATTATTCGGATCAAATTGTTATGAAGATCTTCACGAATAAATTCGGCCACGTCCAAACCGGAGTCATCTTTCTCCATGACGATGTCTAGCAATATCAGGGAAGCACCAGGGTTATCCCGGAGCAATTGCTTGGCTCCTTCTCCTGAATAGGCACTCAGAAATTCGAGTTTCTTGCCTTTATACTGGTAATCTTTCAGAGCGAAGCGGGTAACCGCGTGCACCTCTTGTTCATCGTCGGCAATAATGATCTTGATTCTGTCTTCCGATACTTTTTCTTGGGGTTCACCCAATGTATCCGACTGTTTGAAAGTCAGCTTACTCATCTGAAGCTCCTCAAAAAAACTTTTTGCCACCAATCCAAGTCAGAGCACAAAGATAGCCCGAAATATAGGTATGGGACCAAAAGGGAAAGATGGTCAATAAATTAGTTCTTATATTCGATGGCTATCACCTTTACGATTTTTGGCGCTCAATATTTAGTGCTGTTATTCCTATCTATTATCAATATAAATGTATCTTCCGCTGTGGGCGGGACTCGCTCCGGGATGCCCTGTCTAACAGACATGGCAGAAAAAATTGTCTTATCATGATGATGGAGGTATTGGTGGGAGCGTTGTTTAATAATTAACTAATACACCTATTATATTTTAGCCCGAAGTTTTGTCCCGGGTATAGGTTGTATGATTTTAAAGCAAATTTAGGGCCAGGTGGTGACTGAAAAAAACTACTTAAATTTCAGCGCCTAAATCAATACGAGGAGGTCGAAGAATAAATTTCTATCATATTTGCACAGAAATCATGTGCAGATTTGATAAGAGCGGGATGAATTACTCCCCGCCATTTGCCCTGGTAACCCGACTCCAGCGGTCATTGTCCCAGCAAAAGTCTTTTAACGTCATTTCTACCAAAATGGGGGACCAGGTTTTCAAGGCGTTCCGGGCAGCGGCTTCGGCGGGGTGATGTCCTTCGTTAATTTTACAACAGACTGATACAGTTGATAGCTTTGTCCTTAACGAGGTCCGGGCAGACTCGTCAAGGGCATATATATCAGGCAGATTCAAGCCATATAGGTTTTCGCGGTAGTTGTAGGGTTGCAAGGTCGATAAAAGACAACGCCGATTCAACTAAAGTCAAATCCGTTGTTCATGTCCGAATCTGACTTTTTCTTGTGAAAGAAACCAATAACTTTGTGCATTTCATCAACTAAAGCATCCTCCGCGAAGTATTTAGCCTCTTCAACTATCAGCAAATAGTCCTCTTTCGGCAGAATATGCACCAACTCCATCGGCTTAAATTCCGTCAGCATGGCTTTCAGCATAACGTGAACTTCATCTCGGGTGATAGTCAGGGTGAAGACTTTCTCGCACAGTATCTTGGGGATCTTGTTGAATAGGTTAATAAACCTGTCCAGTTCAGGAGCCGTGGCATTAGACAGAAAATGGGTGACAATGGTGTCCAGAAGTATTTCATATTCTTGATGTGTCTCATAATGGGGCACTGAAAGCAGGCTTTTCTTGTCAAGTTTGTTGTCCACCAGCAGCTTGCTTATCTGGCTGGAGAAATATCGGTAGTTCCTTAGAATGAAGGTCATCCCCCAGCCACAGGGCGTAGTCCAGCAAGCGGCGTCGCCGATAAAAACAACATTATCTTCAGCGAGTTGTTGCGACAATCCCCCGGAAGGATACCACCCGTATTTCAACTCCTTGATTTTCAGATCATGGAAATTGGGAGTGGTCGGTTCGTCACGGATGACGGTCATGTACTCTTTTTCCATCACCTCGCGAGCGATGCGTTCTTTGCATAGAAAGAAGATAAACGAAAACGAAGTGTTTTCA
>JADFYA010000167.1 GCA_015233285.1 Deltaproteobacteria bacterium
GTGGAAGTCGGCCGGGAGACGGCCAGGCAAGCCATCCTGGTCATCACCGGCCGGGACCCCAAGAATGTCCCAATCAAGAATTATGTCCCCAAGAAAATGGTGGTGAATGAGGCCTTAGCCAAAGAGTACGGCATCGCTTTGCCCGAATCCATACTGAAGGCCGCGGCCGAGGTCAAAAAATAGCGAGGTCAAGCATGATTAAGATAACCGGCCTGCATAAGACGTTTAACGCCGGGACGGCTAATGAGGTCTACTCCTTAAGAGGGGTTGACTTAGATATCGCGGAAGGGGAATTCGTTACCGTTATCGGGACCAATGGCTCCGGCAAATCCACTTTGCTCAATGCCGTGGCCGGAACTTTCTTGCCCGATTCGGGCCGGGTGGAGATCGCCGGAGTGGATGTCACCCGACAACGGGATTTTCAGCGGGCCAAACTCATCTCCCGCGTGTTCCAAAATCCTTTCGCCGGCACGGCCCCGGATATGACCATCGCCGAAAACCTTCACCTGGCCTATTTAAGGGGAAAACCCAAGTATCCGAAGACGGAACTGAAGGCATCTCGTTTGGGCAACTACCGGGAAGAGATCGGGCAACTGGAAATGCAACTGGAAGACCGGCTGGACAACGTTATCGGGACTCTATCGGGCGGCCAGAGGCAGGCTTTGACCTTGCTCATGGCCGTTATCAATCCGCCTCAAGTCCTGTTGCTGGATGAGCACACGGCCGCCTTAGATCCCAAATCCGCGGCCCAGGTCATTCGGCTGACCAAGAAATTCATCGAACGGGGCTGCCTGACCAGCCTGATGGTCACCCACAGCATGAGCCAGGCCCTGGAACTGGGCACCCGGACCATAATGATGAACAAAGGCCGGATCATCGATGATATATCTAAGGCTGAGAAACAAAGGCTGACCACCAACGACTTACTGGACAAATTCGCCGAACTGCGCAAGACCGAGAGGCTGACCGATGAGATGCTGGAAGAATTGCGGCGGGATTATATTTAACCGGTCATCCGCATCTTAAAAGCTTGAACAGCAACACGGTGATATCGTCAAACGGCTCCAGTCCGGTTTGGAACTCGTCGAGTTCCGCAAAGATGCGCCGGCAGATGTCCTGGGTGGAGCCATGTCCATGAGCTTCGATCACCGCGGCCAGCCGCTCCTCGCCAAACATCTCCTCCCGTGTATTGACCGGTTCAGTCACTCCATCGGTAAAAACGACCAGAGATTCGCCTGCCTCCAATTGCAGAAGGCTGTCATGATACTCCACTTCTTCGATGACGCCGATGGCCGGATTGACGATACTCTGCGTCCGTTCGGCTAAGATCAAAGTTTTCCCCTGGTTGATGATCAGCGGCGGCGGATGTCCGGCGTTGCAAAAGGTGATCAAACCGGTTTTCAGGTTGCAGATGAAATAGAACACGGTGACAAAGTGGGCGGAAATGTTATCCGTGGCTAACGAATCATTTGTCTTGGAAATAGCCGCCGCGGCGCTCAGGTTATGGCTGGCCGCACTCCGGAGCAACGTCCGGGTCCGCATCATAAATAATCCGGCCGGGACGCCCTTCCCCGAGACATCCGCCACCACCACCCCGATGTGGTCTTTATCTATCATGAAGAAGTCATAATAGTCCCCGCCTACTTCCTTGGCCGGCTCCATTCGGGCGAATATCTCCACATTTTCAGCTTCTGGAATGGGCGGAAAGACGGTGGGCAAGGCCTCTTGTTGGATGAGGCGGGCCAGGCGCAATTCGCTTTGAATCCGTTCCTTCTCCTCCATGGTCCGGGCCAGTTCCCGCGTCCGTTCCTGGACTTTGATCTCCAGGATTTCGTTTTGCCGGGCCAGTTCCTCTTGAGCCAGCTTTAATTGCAGGTGGTTCTTGACCCGAGCCTGGACTATGGCCGGGTTGATGGGTTTGGTCAGGTAATCGATGGCGCCAAGTTCCAGTCCTTTGGTTTCGTCCTCGGATTCACCCATGGCGGTAATGAATATAACCGGGATATCCCGGGAGCGGTCATCCGCTTTCAATCGGCGGCAGACCTCGTAACCATCCATGCCCGGCATCATGATATCGAGAAGGATCAAGTCCGGGGGGGCGGAGGCAACGATTTCCAGGGCGTCAAATCCATTAACGGCCACGATGACCTCATAGAGATCGCCCAGCGTCTCCACCAGCAGATCGAGGTTGATCTCAGTGTCGTCAACCGCCAAAATGGTGCATTCTGATAAATCTTTAGTCATGAGTCCCGTTGGTTGTGGCGTGGTTGGTTGGGGGAAAGGGCCGGATACCGACTCCGTCGAAGGGAGTTGGAGTTCTATCAGCAGCCCATTTAATTTCAGATGGAAACGGTCTGTTGTTCAACCTAATTTAAACCTGTTTCATTGTCAATGCTAATCAAGGTCGAAGGGTGATGGATCATCCGGCCATGCCTCGGTTTGAAGGCATGAGTCAAGTTTCTTTTGGGTGATCAACGCTGGTTTCGTCGTTGATTAAATCCGCCAACGTTATCCGGCCATACTTTTCTTGTATTTCTTCCTTAACTTGGCCCACCAACCGTTGAACCCGATAATCGCCTTCAACGGAAGGACCACCGAGATAAAAACCCGCGGCCTGGTGCAAAGACGACGCCACCTCATTCAAGTATATCTTTTGAAGCGGCCGGGCCGGCTGGTATCTTCTTTCCCCTCCTTCGACCTCATTGATAAACTGGTTCCTGGCCAGGATATCGGTCAGCTCATCGAGCAAGCGGGCGGGTGCCCGGCACAGCCTGATTAGTTCAGTCAGGTCGGGTGGTTTTTTCCCCAGATCAAAGGCCCGGCCGATATGATAAAGCGCCTTGAGACTGATCGATAGGCCCATCTCCATTGAGGTATATTGGCTGGGCGCCGCGCCGTGAAAAATTCCGGTCTGAAAAGCGTAGGCCAATCTGGCCCCGACCAGAGTGATCATCCAACTGAGTTGGGTCCAAAACATAAATAACGGGAGTGTCGCCAGCGCGCCGTAGATAGCATTTTGTCTGGCCAGCCTGGCCTGAAAGCCAATGTAAATGAGCTGGAGTAATTGCCAGAGCAAAGTGGTGATGAAGGCAGCCGCGCCGGCTGGTCCAAATTTAACGCGGGTGTTGGGCATAAAAACGTAAAAGAAGGTAAATGCCACCCACAGGGCCAGGTAGGGCGTAATGGCGAAAATAACGGCGAACAGATTACTGAATAGGGCATAGGTCATGAGATGATGCACAATAGTGGAGCTGGACAGGGTGGTGTTGATCCCGATAGCCGAAAGCACCAACATGGGGCAAACGATCATGACGCTCAAGTAGTCGGTGACTTTTCGATAAATAGAGCGATCGCGCCTGACTCCCCAGATATCGTTAAGCGCGGCCTCCACATACCCCAGGCTCTTAATCGCTGAATACAACAGCGCCAGAAACCCCACCGTTCCCAATGTCCCGGCATTTATTTTTTCAACATATTCAAGAATATACCCGATGGCCGCGGCCTGAGGCTGGGTGAATTTATTGATGGCCAGTTGCCGGGCCGCCTCAGGCACTCCGATGCCCTTAGACACGGACACGGATATGGCCAGGATCGGCACGACCGAAATAAGCGTAATAAAAGTTAAACTGAAGGCGTAGAGAGTGATCTGACGATCCCAAAGGCCGTACCCGATAAGATATATGGTTTGGCGGAGATAACGCCCAACTTGAGTGGTCCGGGACAGTCGGGCGGAGTAATCCTCCCCCGGCCGGCCGCCGTTTTTGATAGAACCATTTTTTGTGACGGATTTTTCGTCTGGGATCATGAGCAATGTCTATTCTCGTGGCCGCCGTCGTCAAAGATGATTACGATTTTTTGGCCCCGGTTGAGATTACATTCAAGAGCCGCACCGGCTCGATGATGATGTCTATTTTCAGCAACCCGGCTGTCCGTGATTCCCGCAACAGCTCTTGACCCTGATTAGTTTAAGCAAATTGTTTTTGATGACCAGCCCCACTTTATGCGTGAATGGCATGGGTGAACGAAGGTTATTGATCACGTCCGCAAAATTGGGTTTCTTTTCCGAGCACATAAAATTTTTACCTCCTAACGGCTGCATCTATGGTTTTGGACGTAGGGCCGGCGGGCAGGTGCGCTCCCGCGTGGCCCGGTCTCCACCCTAGACATTACACTGAAACACAGCGTCAAGCTAAAATCAAGGATAGTTTGTTGAAGGACAGAGCAAGCGCACGAAATATTCTTAAAACGACTAAGTCAAAATAGACTCCGAGGGGTGATCCGGGCGTCTAAGTTTTCAAGGCGCCGGTCTGTTTTGCCCCCGTCTGATTTGTCAGAACTATTGACTCCGGTTGGCTCTTGTTATAATCTATCTCGATTAATTATTTGCCGCGGCCTGGGTTCGTCATTGAACAGGGATGCGTCCCTGGCGCCGCCGGCTTTTTGTCAAATGATACTTAATCCGGTCAGGAGCCAAAAGCATGAATGGGCCTCAAAGAATCCTTATTTACACCGGCGACGGCAAAGGTAAGACATCGGCTGCATTGGGTACGGCCCTTCGGGCATGTGGAAATGGAATCAGAGTATTGATCCTGCAGTTTATTAAGGCGGATGACCGGACGGGAGAATTGGCCGCGGTCCGGGACCTGGCCGGGATTGACATGATTCAAGGGGGGCTGGGCTTTGTGCCTCCCCCATCCAACCCCAAGTTTGTGGAACATCGGGATGCGGCCCAAGAGACCTTACTTAAGGCCAGGGAAGTTTTAAAATCGGACAAGTACGATATGATCATTTTGGACGAGGCTTGTGTCGCCGTATCCTTGGGATTAATTCGAGAGGATGATCTGATTGCGGCCATTGCGGAGGCCAGACCGGAACTCTACCTGATAATGACGGGCCGTAACGCGACACCCCGGCTTATCGCCCTGGCCGATACCGTTACAGAGATGCTGCCTTTAAAACACGCCCTGTCCCAAGGGCGAAAGGCCCAGAAAGGGATAGAATACTAATCAGCCCACCCCTTTTGTGGCCCCATGGCCGTTTATGATTGAAGTAAGACTTAACATACAAGAAGCACAACCGTGTTTTCTACCGTTATGTTTCTTGATGGAGGCCGTATGAATATTATTGTGTGCGTCAAACAGACGCCTGAAACGGTGGAAGCCGATTTGACCATCGGCCCGACCGGACGGGATGTTATCCGGGACGATTTGGTCTACACCATCAACGAGTGGGACAACTACGCCATAGAAGAGGCTATCAGACTAAAGGAAACTCATGGCGGTCAGGTTACGGTGGTCACGATGGGCGGGGAGGATTCCGAGGACACCCTGCGCCGGTGTCTGGCCATGGGGGCTGACGAAGCCATCTTGCTATCCGATGACATGTTCGAACATGGTGACGCCAGGGCGACCGCCCAGGTCCTGGTCCAGTGCATCAAAGGAAGGCCGTTTGATCTCATCCTAACCGGCAGCCAGGCCGCCGACGTCGGTCAAGGGCAGGTGGGGTTGATTCTGGCCCAGAAATTGAACATCCCTCACGCGGCCTTGGTCATCAAGTTGGAGATGGAAAATGGGGCGGCCATCGTCCATAGGGAGCTGGAAGGGAACATGGAAGAAGTCTTGAAAATCGCCTTGCCGGCCCTGTTGTCCATCCAGACCGGGATAAATGACCCTCGCTATGTGTCCATTATGGGCATCCGAAAAGTCCGAACCAAGACTATAGAGACCATGGACGCCGAAGACCTGGATCTGACCGAAGCGCAGACCGGCGAATCCGGATCATGGACCCGACTGACTCGGATGTATTTGCCGGTGGCCGAGAAAACAGCCGAAATCATTTCCGGACGACCGGAGGAGGCCGCGGCCAGGCTGGCTGAGATAATAAAAAATAATGGGGGATTGGCCTGATGGGTGAGATACTGGTGCTGATGGAAAGCCGGCAGGGGGGAATGCGGGATGTCTCGCTGGAGATGTTGACCTTAGCCTCCAGGCTGGCTGCTGTGTCCGGGGACCGGGTTACCGCCCTGGTCCTGGCCTCCCAAGCTCAGGCGGCCCATCTGACGGATCAGGCGGGGCGTTATGCCGATTCCGTCTTGACCCTCCGGAAGGAATCATTTGCCGTTTATCAGGCTGGTGAATATGAAGAGGCGTTGGCTGTGTTGATTAACGAACGCCGCCCCGGTTTAACCTTGGCTGGTCATACCGCCTTCGGCATGGATTTTATGCCCCGATTGGCTTCACGCCTGGATCTCCCTCTGGCCACGGATTGCCTTTCCCTGTCTATGGAAGGTGGAAGACTGACCGCTGTTCGCCAGATGTATGGCGGCAAGATTAACGCCGAGGTGCAGCTTCGGGAAGCTCCCGGCTATCTGGTGACGATCCGGCCTGGTTCATGTTCCTTTGGGTCAGGGCAGGCTGAACCGGGAAAAGTGGAGGTCAGGGACTGGTCTTCAGATCCGGTCACGGCTGGGCGAGTCTTTGTCAAGTATCTGGAAACAGCCGGCGGCGGGGTCGATATTACCCAGGCGGATATTTTGGTCTCAGTGGGCCGGGGCATCGGCAAACCGGAGAACATTCCTTTGGCCGAGGAACTGGCTCGTATTTTGGGCGGGGAACTGGCCTGTTCCCGGCCGGTGGCGGATAAGAACTGGCTGCCCAAACACCGGCAAGTGGGCACATCTGGTCGCACGGTCAAGCCTAAGGTGTATCTGGCCTTGGGTATTTCGGGCGCGTTCCAACATCAGGCCGGGATGAAGGGTGCAAAGACCATTATAGCTATTAATAAGGACCCCAAGGCGCCCATCTTTAACATTGCGGATTATGGAGTGGTCGGGGACTTGTTTCAGATCGTCCCTGCCTTAAAAGATCAAATGAAAGCCATCCTGAAGAAATAGGGCGAATGGAGCCGTAGAAGAGTCCAGTGCCGCGATTTCATTAATCCCGAAAAAAAAGGAGCCATTCCGGTGATTCGGACGGCTCCAGGGATTATGACGGCAACATCGGTCGGCACAGCGGGTTTAATAAACTCCGAGCAGGTTCAAGGCCAAAATCAACAGGCCGATGCAGGCCATTCTTTTCACCCAAACCGGGCTGACCCGCTTGGCGATTTGCGGGGCGATGAATCCGGCCAGGATGGCTGCCGGGAACATGACCAGGAAAAACACCAGATCAAAATTGCCGAACTGGTAATGACGGGCACTGCCGATGACCGTGTTGAAAAAAATGGCCAGCAGAGAGCTACCCACGACTACGTACATGGGCAGACCCAGGCCGACGGTCATCAGCGGGACCATGAACGGGCCGCCGCCAAACCCAAACATGGAGGCGACAATAGCCAGAAGGAATGCGCCGATACACCCCAAGACGATATTAACCTTGAATTCCTGCCCCCAGAAATTGACGATCATGGTTTCATCTCCTATGTTAACCTACTTATGTGATTAGGCTTATTTCTTGGCCCTGGCTGCTTCCTCGGCCCGTTTCTTAAACTCCTTTAGGATGGCCTGTTCCTTTTTATTCTTGTCCAGGTATCCCGGGGTGGTCTGCCACCACATTAAGCCGGCCAAAACGATCAGTATCCAGCCGAAAATAAATTTGAATTGATCTAGGGTTATCAGCTCCGTCAACTTCGGCCCGATAAACCCGCCCAGCATCATGGCCAGGCCCATAACCACTCCAAACTTCCAACTGATGAACTTAATTTTGGAATAATTATAAATGCCGCTGGCCTGGGAGAAA
>JADFYA010000168.1 GCA_015233285.1 Deltaproteobacteria bacterium
CTGATGGCACTGGTTGCATAAGGGCTGTGAGTGTGTCCCTCCCTCCGTACCGGGCCATTGAACGTGGAGGCTGTGGGCAAGAGGAAAATCGCTTGACGCGGCACCTGATACGGAGAAGCCGCCATAACCACCACCGCGGTGGGATTGGTTTCGGAGACAACCTGTTTAAGTTGCTCTAAATCCGGCGCGGCCGCAGAATCCACTTTGTTAATCACCACCACCTGAGCCCGACGGAGATTGGTCTCACCGGGATGATAGGACACTTCCGTGCCCAGCCGGAGGGGATCCACCACCACTACTTCCAGGTCCGATTTATAAAAGGGAAAGTCGTTGTTTCCGCCGTCCCAAATGATCATGTCGGGGTTTTCCTGCTCCACGGCGGCTAAGATGGCGGCGTAATCAACTCCGGCGTAAACAATGGTGTTTTGAGAAATTAACGGTTCGTACTCCTCACGTTCTTCGATGGTGCAGTGGTGCCGGTCCAGGTCTTCCCTGGTCTCAAAGCGTTGCACTGCCTGGCGGGCCAGATCGCCATAGGCCATGGGGTGGCGGACGACAATCGCCCGGACGCCGTATCCTGTCAGCAGACGACAGAATTTGCGGGTCAATTCGCTCTTGCCGCAGCCGGTCCGAGTGGCGCAAATGGACAACACCGGGAGCCGGGACGGGATCATGGTCTTGTCCGGACCCAGGATGACGAAATCCGCTCCGGCAGCCAGGACCAGTGACATTTTATGCCCCACAGTCAGATGGGACACGTCGCTATAGGCAAAGACGACCAGATCGACCTGGTGTGATTTGACCAAATCCGAGATGGCGTTTTCCGGGTAGATGGGAATGCCGTCCGGGTAGAGCTGTCCGGCCAGTTCCGGGGGGTAGACCTTGCCCTCCAGGCCGGGGATTTGGGCCGCGGTGAAGCCGATCACCCGGTATGCCTCGTTATCCCGAAAGCACCGGTTAAAATTATGGAAATCCCGGCCACCGGCACCCATAATGACGACTCGTTTATTCATCTGAAATCACCCATCTCCAAGATTCGCCCGCCGGGCCTGGTCGGCCCCGGTCAGGAATAGGGGACTTAATATCATCCGGTCGGCCTTCGGGTCAACCACATAGGAAGTTAACATACTTAATTAATATGATAAAAGATACTAAAATTCGTTTCCGGCAAGAAGTGGTAAGGCTATTCTATTGCAAATGGTGAGCTGAGTCAATAGCCTAGGCGGCACCGGGACCATAATTTCATCAGATTGAATTGGGTCGGCGGATTTCCTGAAGCCGATTCTGATCAAGATAATAATCTGGTATTTGGTAGTTACCTGTCTAGTCAAAGGTGGGGGCCGGTCCATGGCGGGTGATGTCCTGACGTCATTCTAAGTTATGGGTCCTTATGGGTCCAACCACCGATGATTGATGGGGCTCGTGGTGGGTAAGAAGCGGCCGGAGACAACCCATATACGGCCTGGGTGCTGCTGCCGGGAAGAGGTGGTTGAGCGCAGGGTTTGTGTGGCGTGGTGCAGGTTCTCATATATCCGTTCGTCAGGACATTCAAATTGGCATCATTTCGATTGAGTCACACTGGCACTATTCTCTAGTTCCATCATCTTAGATCGTCAAGTTCGGACATAAGTGTATCTATAGCTTTCTCCGCCGAAGTAGCTGATCTGCGAGCATTCTTATATAACTCAGTCATTGTTTCTCGCATCTCCTGTGAGACCTCAAAGCTGTAGGCTTCTTCAACTAGCTTGCCGAGACGGTTAAATATATTTATTAAATAAATACAGCGTATATCACCATCTTCGTTAAGTCTCTTTTCTTCGGATATCTGTACGGTGAAGTCGGACAAGGCGGCTTGGTAAGCACCTTCTTCAATAGCGTCTTCCCAGGGCAGGAGACCCTGGCGTGTCTTGTTATTAAGTTTAACAACAAGCTTCTCTATTTTGGATTCAATCATCTTATTCTCCGTCTGTATTTTGCCTAATGGCAGCTTCAATTTCGTGAAGTCGATCAATCTGTTTCGAGAGTATCTGATTAATTTTTATTTTCATCTCATCGGGCGGGCGTTTCTTTTGGGAAATGTATCCTTCGATTTTATGCTCCAAATTTGAAAAATGCTGAATGGCGTTCTGAAGGTAGCCGTTATGGTCATTTTTGAGGCAAGGAGTCCTGTCTTTTAATGAAACAAGCAGTCCTCTAATAACTGAGTAGCGATCCGGCAATATGTCCCAAGCGCCGACTCTTTGAAGTCTTTTTATTTCGCTCATGATCGAAATTGCTTCTGAACAGTTCGCAATGGAGTCGTGGTGAACCATGCTTTTACGCATCGCTGATGCAGCTTCGTAAGCAAGTTCTGCGGCCTTTCTTGATCTGATGACACTTATTATTGTAACTGTAAACCCCACAAGGCTAATTAACAGTCCCAGAATACTGCTGACATCACCCAACTGATTATCAGCAATATATAGTAGCATCTTATCCAATTGTGACACCTCTATGGACGGTTAGATAGAAAATGGTTCCAAATGAATTCAGATTATTCAAACCACATTTGGTAATTATACATGGAGAAGCAACGGCAGAAGGCTCTATTCCGATTAATACGCTCCAAATAGATAAGCATAGTACAACCGTATTAGATAACTTGTCAAGTTTTGCCGTGGAAGTTGCTACGGGAACGGTAATCAAAGCGGGTTTTAGCCAGTGCCGCAGCCAGGGCTTTGCCTTCCGGAGGCGTTCCTGTTCATGCAGATAGTAGAACCCGGTTCAAAGTCCATTGACTGGACTTCGTAACCTACGGCTTTTTTGCTAAAACAGCAGGTGAACTCATCATCATTATACCACTATTACCACCGGTGCAAACGCAACCCATCTCGCCGGATGCGCCTTATCTCCGGGAATATTTCCTGTACTTCTAAGATTATAGACATTAGTTCTCATGTTTATCATATGTTATCAATAAATAGATAATAAATACTATCATTAAAGGCAAAATAAACATATCATTAATTTTTATCTCAAGTCAAGCGATTTTCCTCTTGCCCACAGCCTCCACGTTCAATGGCCCGGTACGGAGGGAGGGACACACTCACAGCCCTTATGCAACCAGTGCCATCAGAGCCAATCAGGGTAATCATAGTTCAAAAACGTCAATTGTAGTCGTGGCGAGGGTGTGATAGAGCCAGGCCGGGTATGTGCCGAAAAAGGACAGTATCATTTACATAAGGCCGTTACGCCCTAGGTCCGTATATTGGGCTGAATAAAATTATTTATTCAAATTGGCAATCTACACGGAGATGGCCGAAGTTTTGCATCCCACTGGATATCAAAACTCAAAAGGGCGCCCACAAGCTTTGTATCTGACCCAGAATAGAAGATATATTACTGTAAAGACTTAATATTATGTCCTATATCCGGCGGCGTGGATAATTTTTGAAAGGCTGGCCGAGGAGGAACTTTTTTCCCGTTGGGTTGGCCCTCACGTCTTCAGGCGCCGGATTATATAGACGACTAAGGCCCGGCCAGGGGATTAATCGTCACCTTTTTGCAAACTATTCCATTTGTGGCTAAAGATTTTATTTAATGAGCCGATAACAGTTTCAGATGGAACTATTCGCGGGCAGACGGAGCCCGACCAAAGGAAGGTGGATCATGGCTATTACATTAAGTGGATTAGCCAGTGGCATGGATACACAGTCGGTTATCGATAAGATCATGACGGTAGCAAAGCAGCCGTTAGTTGATCTTCAGAACCAGCAAGCCGACCTGACGGCCAAGAAAACCTTATTCACAAGCCTAAACAAGCAATTGTTATCGTTAAACGACGCCGCCCTGAACCTGAGACTCCAATCCACCTGGGAGTCGATGACGGCCAATTCCTCCAACCAGTCAGCAGTCACGGCTACGGCTCAAGTTGGCGCTTCACCTGGAATGCATACCATATCCATCTCACAAGTGGCCCAGGCCGCCACCACGGGAAGCCAATACGTTAACGCCATCTTATCAGCCAACGCCCCGAACACCGCGAATTTTACCACCATCACCGGGCGTCCCCCGGTTAACCTGGAAGGGGACCACAACATCACCATCTCCAACACGGGCGGTGTGTATTCGGCCGTGGATTCGTTTACCGGGGCAGGGGGCGGCGGGTTTCAGACGCTCACCGGCTCCTCGGCCGGTTCAGCTTCCGTCTCCGGCACCATCGGCACCACCATCAGCGCTCAAAGCAACAACAACGTCTTGGACGTGACCGTAGACGGGACCGACACCAAAATAACTTTGGATCCCGCCTTGGCCAACACCACCTCTCTGGCCCAGGTGGCGGCCGGTATGGAGACGAAGCTGAATGCGGCTATGAACCAGGCCAAACAAACGACTGATGTGGCCTATGTGGCGGTCAGGAGCGTTCCCGGATCAGGAGCAGGCGATAACGGAAAATTTGTCATTTACGATACCACTCCAGGCAGCCAGAGCAATATCTCCGTCAACTATGCCGCTTCATCAGCGGCCGTGGCTCTGGGTTTTACCGCCGCAGGCGACACGGCGTCCGCCTCGTCAAACATTACCACCCAGATCAACGCGAGCGGGTATAGTCAATTGCTGAACCAGATGAATGACCCGGTAACCGGACTGATTCGAGGGGTTACATTTAGCACTTCAACCTCCGGAATTAGGGCCGGCACAGCCAGAGTGACGACCACCGCAGCCATTTCGGCCCATGAGGCCACTAGCACAACAGTCGTGGGAGCCACCGGGGCCTCATCGGGGAGTCTGAATACTACCGTGATGGGTCTGCAAAATGCCGGCTTGGCTACAGCGCCCTCTTCGGCGACCAATGGTACCTTCAGCATTAACGGACAGCAGATATCAATACAAGACTACCAGAGCATGAGCGTCAATGACGTCTTGGCCATGATCAACAGCTCCGGTGCCAATGTCACGGCTAGTTACGATTCCACCCGTAACCAGTTCGACCTGACCAATAATTTACCTGGAAGCACGGGCGTTACGGTGGGCGCCACAGGGGACACCAGCAACTTCCTGACATTAGCCAAGCTAACCGATGCCGCGGGCGCCACCCAGACAGCCGGGCGGGCGGCCGGGTCTCTCTCTGCCGATAGCCCTCTGGTCAGCGCCGGATTAAAGATCACACCGACCACCGGCACCTTTACCATCAACGGCGTGACCTTGTATGTGTCGCCCAATAGCGACACCATCAATACCTTGATGACCAAAATCAACAACTCCGGGGCGAATGTCAAGGCCTCGTTTGACCCGACCTCAGAGAAATTTATGCTGACGTCCTATATGGATACGGTCAAAACCAACACTCAAAGGATCACCTTTGGCGCGGCCGATGATACCAGCAATATTTTACAGGCCTTGAACCTTCAGGAGCCTGACTCCGCCACCCTGACGGGGACCGCCGGCAACACCGTCCATGCTGCGGAAACCCTCACCGTCACTCCGGAAAATGCCACCATAGGCAGAAAAATCAATATCTCTGCCGTTTCCCAGTCCGGGGCATACCAGGCTACTCCGGGGCAGGTCAATTTTACCGACGGTATTCAAGCAGGAACGACCATTTACGTTTCTGCCGGAACGGCCGGCAACACATTGTCCACCTGGACCAACAATACCGGCAGCACGATTAAAGATATCAATTCGTTTGTGAAGGCGTGGACCGATCCATCAAAATGGAACAACGGGACAGTCCCGGTGGGCGTGGTCAAGGAAGGCGACAGCTCGCTGCGATTCTTCAACATGAGTTCCGGATCTAATGCCAGCTTCAGCATGTACTCCACACCCCAAACCAACGCCCTCTCCCAACTTGGTTTGACCACCAAGCCGTTGGGTGAAGTCGATGAAACGGACGAGACGCTCAAGGCTCCTGCGGACAAAACCAGACTAGCCTTGTACCATTTCAATAGTGACAGCACCGCCACCCAGGCTGTAGACGCCACCGGGCAGGGGAACAACGGCGTCATTACCGGAGCGACCTTCACCACGACCGGGGCCTTTTCCAACGCCCTCCAATTTAACGCCGCGGGCAACAACGTATTGGTCAATAATAACGCGGTCAATAACCTGAATGGGAAAACCGCCTTTAGCGCGGAGGCCTGGGTTAACCCCACTGCCGGCGGAAGCACGGATCGAGTGCTCATCGACAAGACCGGCGGCGGGGCCAACGGTTTCAAGGTGACCATGAATGCCGCCAATCAGATGGTCTTTACCGTACAGACGGCCAGCGGCACCCACACCCTGACCGCGGCCGCGGGCAGCACCCCTGCGGCGTCCCAATGGTCACAGTTGGCAGTCACTTATGACGGCAGCCAGGCCACCAACCAAATGAAAATCTACGTCAACGGCACGATGGTGGCCCAAGGCAATGCCGGGCCGGCCGGGGAATCGGTGGTAGACTCCGGAGCCAACATGGTCATTGGCAACAGTTCCGCCCTGACTAACGGATTTAACGGCCAGGTGGATGAACTGGGCCTTTATAACCAGGCGCTGTCAGATAAGGAAATTGAAGCCCATGCCAACCGCGGTGTTTACGTGAGCAATGGAGCCTCCAGCAGCAATACCAGTGAGTACAATGCACTCAGATTCGCCTCCGACGTCAATTCATCCGGTGCCGGCGTAACGGCCACGACCAACGGTTCCGGCGGCATCTCCATGGTTTCCTCGACTGCTGGGCACACCGGGGGGTTCAGCTTGGCCGATGATGCCGCCTCCGGGGTTAATCTCGTGGCCGGTTACTTTGGTTCCTCTACTGTTAATGCAGAGGCTCCGGCGAAGGTAGCGATGGGCACGGCCGGTTTGGATGCGGCATTTACGGTGGACGGGGTGTCATACACCAGGGCGAGCAACTCCGTTTCCGACATTATTCCCAAGGTGACTCTAAACCTGCGCAACAAGACGACCGCCACCGAGTCGATTACGCTAAACACGAATACCGATCAAGCCATTAGTAAACTATCTGATTTCATCGCACAATATAACAACATGATCCAAACCCTCAACCCGCCCTATTTAGATGACACGCAAAAGACATATCTGGCTTCATTGACCACCACTCAAGAAAACACCATGACCATCGACCAAATTACGACTTATCAAAACAATCACGATCTATATAAAGGCTATACGTTCATTCAGTCTGATTCATCCCTAAAACGGCTCTATAGTTCGTTGCGTTCCATCACCACCAACGCGGTCACCGGGCTGGACCCTAGTTGTAACTCCCTGGCGATGCTGGGTATCAGCCCCGGTTCGGTTAGCGGTTATAACGATGAAAAAGCGGGTTACTTGCTATTCGCCCCGGACGGGACCAGTTCCTATGCAGACAATCTCAAGCAATCATTACAACAAAACAACACTCTCCTATCCCAGCTTCAAGCAAATCCAGACAAAGTTTACCAGCTATTCGCCAATGATTCTACGAAACTTACCGGTTCCACCGATGGCCTGGCCCGGCAACTCGATACTGCCCTCGGGACCTATACCGACGTTGGGGGATTCCTGCAAAGCCAGATTACGACCAATGGAACCATCGATCAGAACATTACTCAACTCACAACTCGCATCTCCGACCTCCAAACCAGGCTGGATGCTCAACAATCGACTCTTCAGAGTAAATTTAACGCCATGGAAACCGCCATCAGCCAGCTCAACAGTCAGGCTGCCGCCATGAGTAGTCTGACCGGGGCCACAAGTAGCTCC
>JADFYA010000169.1 GCA_015233285.1 Deltaproteobacteria bacterium
AATATTTTCCGCAAATCCGTAACGCCCCGGATTCCAGGGTAGGTATCGATCTGACTTTGCAGGGTGGCCGGGCTGGAATCGCAAATGGTCCGCAATGCGCCCAGTTGATGAAAGTTGCGCACCAGATTTCGGCCCCATTGGCCGGACCCCACAACAGCCACCTGGGCCGGGGCAGGTACTCTTGCGTCATCCATGTCTTTTTTTTTGGCTCTCTTCATATCTGCCCGATCAAATTATATGTTTTTGGCTTAAACTGATGAACTTCGCAGCAGCCTCATGTCTTTTCGGTGCGAAGCGAGAAATCTTAAGATTCTTCACATTCGTTCGGAATGACAAAGTGGGAATCATCGGTTTTGGGGTTGCGGCCCAACGTGGCCCTGTGTCCTCTTTTTTCTCTCTGTGTCCGCAGTGTTGGGCTCTTTCAATGCCGGGGTTGGACACGGTGCTCGACGCTTCTGTCCTGAGCCCAAATTTAAATCGAAAAGTGGAAAAATAGCAATAGGAAAAAGGAGTAGACCCGGTCAGGCCGGGATTTAACCTGGCAGCCCGGTGTATCTAACCCGAGGTGGGATGAAAATGCCGTTGACCTGGCCAATTTCGTGAAGCCACTCATCCCGGTCACGGGTAAGTACAAGATTGACATATATTTCCGGCCGACTCACACATCGTGTTTGTTTGACAAGGCCTGACCGGCCCATTGATTATGATGGCTTGTAATCTGTCTAGTTCTAAGGTATGATAAAAAATCCATCTTGGATTAGGTTGGAGGCGATGTGCCTCATTACAGGAGAAATAAATAATGACCTTAAACACCGGGCCGCATCAATTTGAAATGGACGCCTGGATCAGTTGCGCTCCCTTTGAACGGCTGCTCAATGTTACTATCGTCCAGGCTGAAGATGGCTCGGCCGTTTTGACCATGCCGTTCTTGATGGATTTTGCCCAGGGCGCGGGATTATTGCACGGCGGGGCCTTAGTCGGCTTAGCGGATACCGCGGTGGTCATGGCCATAAAGAGTATCCTGCCGCCCGGCACCCATTTTGCCACGACCTCGCTGGAGGTCAAGTTCCTTAATCCGGTGCGGCAAGGCACAGTCAGGGCCGAAGCTCAGGTGGTCAGCCGGGAGGGCAGAATCTTTCGGGGTGTGGCCACCATCTATAATGACGCCGAGGTGCCTGTGCTCAATTTTTCATCAGTCTTTAAAGTGGCCAGAAATTCTACCATCTTAGGAATAAAGTTCAAAGACTTGGACTGAGGCGGGGTGGACGTTGCCGCGGCCTGGCCTCCTCCTGGTTATAATTTGAAAACATTTTTATCGAATATCGGAAAATTTTTAATATGGGCCATTATACTTCCGATCTTAAAAAGAAAAAAGGTTCCTTTTCCAAGAGCACTTCCTTCCTGGTGGCTTCAGACTCCCGCGAGACCCACAAAACTGTCCCGGTAATATTAACTTTCTTGGGATTTAAAAGGCACTTATCATGCAAATCAGGGATCGAAGCCTGGCGGTTGCTCAAGGGTGAGCAGGTGGATTTCATGATCTCCGAATGGTGCTTGCCGGATATGGATGGATTGCTCCTCCTCAAATTCATGCGGGTGGACGAATCATTTGATAACACGCCGGTTATTTTGGTGGTGGAAGAGATCACCAGGGAAAAGGTTATTCGGGCCGGCGAGGCCGGAGTCAACGCCATTATAGTCAAGCCTGTCACCATCAACGTGCTGCAGGATAAGCTGGAAGAAATCTACGCCGTGTTTGACGACCCCAAGTCCAGACAGGCGGAAATACTGATGGAAGAGGCCAAGGAGTTTATGCTGGCCAACAAATACGATGAAGCTTTGGAAAGTTTCCAGAAGGTCCTGACCATATTTGAAAGTGCTGAAATTTATTATAATATCGGATTTATCATGGTCTCCCAGGGCAAATATGATGAGGCCCTGGCCGCCTTTCGGAAGGCCACCAAAATTAACGCGACCTATGTTGCTGCTTATAAAATGATGGCTCAAATTTACCAAAGACTGGGCCGGGATAAGGAAGCCCAGGACGCTTTTGAGTCGGCCGCGGAACTGTTGATGAATCAGGATATGTTTGATAGTGCCGAAAGGATTTATCAGGAAATAGTTAAAATCAACCCCGCCTCGGTTAATGTCTACAACACATTAGGAATTCTTTCCCGAAAAAGGGGAGATTTCAGAACTGCCATGAGTTATTATAAAAAGGCTCTCAAAGTGAACCCGGAGGATGAAAATATTTTTTTTAATATCGGCCGCCTCCATATGGACATGAAAGAATTTGATGAAGGCCGGGAAGCTTTTCGCCAGGCGTTGTTGCTAAACCCCAATTTCAAAGAGGCCAAAGACATGATCCGTTCCCTGGACATGGGGCTGAGCCTCTAAACAACACGCAACGCTGAGATCGCCTGCCTATGACTGGTTGTGGCCGGCAACCCAGCAACCAGCAACGAGCACCAAGCACCGAGCACCAAGCACCGAGCAACCAGCCACGAGGATCAAGCCCATTGGAGTCCCCTCCCCAGTCATCCATTCTTGTCTTCCGCAATAAAAGCCTGTTGGCCTGGGTCATATATGATTGGGCCTATTCCGCATTCTCCACCAGTATTACCGCCGCGTTGCTCCCGGCCTATTTCGCCAAAGTCGTCGCCCCGTCCGGGGTGATCATAGAGCTGGCCGGTTTCACCTGGCGGACCCAGGCCGGCTCCTTATGGGGCTATGCCGCGTCGCTGTCTCTCCTGTTAATTGCCTTATCCTCTCCCTGGCTGGGTGCGTTGGCCGATCAAACCGGCAATAAGAAAACATTTTTGCTCGGTTTCGCTTACTTAGGGGCCTTGACCACCCTGTTTTTGTACTGGGCTAGAGAAGGGGCGGTCGGGCTGACGCTTTTTTTATTTATAATCGGCAACATCGGATTTTTGGGCAGCGGGATTTTTTACAACGGATTCTTGCCGGCCCTGGCCCCGCCAAACAAGCAAGACTGGTTGTCCAGCGTAGGTTATGCCTGGGGGTATGTGGGCGGAGGTTTGTTGCTGGCCGTCCACCTGGCCGTGATTTCTTTTTACGACCGGCTGGGCTTGAGTGACGCAGGCCTGGCGGCCCGGCTGTGTCTGGTCTCGGTCGGCCTATGGTGGGGCATATTTACCATTCCGGTTGTTATTTGGCTTAAAGACAGCCCCAAAACAAGGCGGATCCAGTGGCGTCCGGCCCTGGTCGCGGCGATTGGCCAGGTCATGGCCACTTTGCGGACGATTCGGCAACGAAAACCCATTTTTACCTTTATCCTGGCCTACTTTTTTTATCAAGACGGCATTCAGACGACGATTCTGATGGCCTCCATCTATGGGGCGACGGAATTGAATTTGTCCATGGCCTCTCTATTGGGCGCTTTTCTCCTGACCCAGGCCACGGCTTTTCCGGGGGCTTTGATTTTCGCCAAATGGGCGGGAAGCCGGCAAACCAGGCGGGTGTTGATCTGGCTGTTGATCATCTGGCTGGGTCTGATCATCTACGCCTATAGGATGACCGCGGCCTGGGAATTCTGGACGTTGGCCGGGTTGATCGGCCTGGTTCTGGGCCCGAGTCAGTCACTTAGCCGGTCCTATTTCAGCAACCTCATTCCGGCCGGACAGGCTGCCGAGTTTTTTGGATTTTTTTCCGTCAGCGGGAGGTTCTCGGCGATCCTGGGGCCACTTGTCTTCGGCATCACCCGTGACCTCACCGGCAGCTCCCGCCGGGCCATTCTAAGCGTGCTGGTCTTCTTTCTGGTCGGCCTGACCTTGCTGATGATTACACCGGGGCCGGGGCAGACTCGTGATTTGAAGCCTTAATTCTAAAATAGTAATTGGATAACATAATTACTTGACAATTTTATTGATGTATGTATAGTTGATTTAGGTCATTACCATAAGGGTTGAATCAACCGGCACCAATAGCGTGTAACCAATTTATTAGAAATAGGTTAAGTTATCGTTTCAGCCTGACCCCACTTAATGATTCGTCTGATTTCTCCCCATCTTCTGCCTATGGCGGGATATGATGAGATCTGAGCTACGAAATAGTCAAAGTCAAGGTGTGGTGAACATGTTTGCTTCGCACCCCTCTTTGACCCCGTTCGTTTCAGCGAAGGAAGAAGAAAAGACGCAGCCCAGGTGGCGGCAGCGTTGAATGCACCCTCTACAGGTGATTATTTTCAGGCCCGGAACAGTTCCTCTCCCTTCCGATTCCGGCGGCAAGGATGGTGAGCTGTTTAATTATAAGACAAAACCAATGTCAGTCTTGCATGCCAAATAACATTCATCAACGGAGCTGCTCAGTGACACTTGCCATTATTTCAGACACAAACTTTGGAGACGGCAGTTCCGTCCTTTTCATTCCTGATAACCAAGGGAATCCGGTTATTGGACCAAAGTACCTGGACCTGAAGAATGCGGTCGGCACAGATAATGACTATCTGGTCCTGGCCGGAGATATCTTGGACTTCTCAGTGGCTCCGTACGAGAAAGCTTACCAATACGCCCAGGCATTTTTTCTCTGCGCCCAAGCGGACAACCTGGCTAAGGAGTATATCTACCTGGCGGGAAACCACGATGCCGATATCTGGCACATCGTTCAACACCAACGGAGCGTCATCAACAAGCTGTTAAACGGCAAGCTCCCTGAGTCGTATCAACATTCGGTGCCTGGGATCATAGATGACCGCACCGGTGGTTGTCCGGCAACTAAAGGGCTTACACTCTACGGAGTGACTCCAAACGCGAAAGGGCCAAAAACATATGGTGGTATGTTTCTTGACAAAATAGCCCCGGGCGCTACGTTTAATTTCGTTTATCCCAACTTATATATCGTGACGGATAACGAATGCGTTCTGGTGACGCACGGACAATATCTTGAACCCTATTGGGCTGTCCTGGGAGAGGTTGCGACAAAAATCGCCGGTGACGACTTGAAGGTCGGCGCAATGGATGTGAGAGAAATGGTCGAAATAAATTTTCCCTTGAATCAGTTAGGATGCACCGGAATAGGGCAAGCCGGGGTTCTCACAAGACGACTCGTCCGGCCGGTCGAAGTCGAGGTCAAAGCGGGCAAACTCGACAGAGTCAAGAAATATCTAGATCGTCTGGGGCGGGCCATTGATGATCTGACCGATTATGGGTGGCTAAAGAAATTCGTGGTTGACTGCATCGTTAAGGGAGCAGCAGAAGAAGTGATTGATACTATAGGAAAAATTAAGAAAACGCGCTATCGGGACGACTTCATTTATGATCGGAAGGTGCAAGATCGGTTCAAAAGGTTCTATGACGCGAGCCTCCTGGAACTTGGCGCCATCAATGCAAGCCCGGATTTCAGAGCGCCGGATTGTAGAATTCCCGCGCCGGAGCGGGTAATTTTTGGCCATACCCACCAGCCGATACCGTGGAACGATCCGAGTCCGCCAAAATTCAGCGTCGTTTCCTCTGCTTCACCCAAACGATTGACCCTGCATAATACCGGCGGTTGGCTCACTGAAGACGATAAGTTCGTGGGCGCGGAGGTGTTCAAGTATGACACCAAAAGTGGATTCTCCTCAATAT
The DNA here is from genome assembly GCA_015233285.1 of Deltaproteobacteria bacterium. The sequence goes on from JADFYA010000169.1 coordinate 5,586, forward strand.
CAATATGATGACCGGTTAAGGGGAGTTAATTATGGCCGATGGATACACGATCAACGGACTGACCGTTCAACCTGGGGATCTGATATGCACTAGTGACGGAGGGACAGGCAGTATCAAAGGCCAATTCTGGCGTTTGATCGGAAATATGATCCCCGGCGAGGTGGACCATATTGTTATTTATGTGGGACCGGACGGCCAGTGTGTCGAGGCTGGAGCAAAGGGACGGGTGGTTACCTTCAAAGTCCCGGGTGGGAAGTGGGATATCCAAACGATGGGAAAAGAGAGAGGGCCGTTTGTCGACGTCCTCCACGGTGTCGCTTATCCCCTGAAAAACCTGGGGTTGCCACCGGAAGACATAACCCGGATTAGACAAGAAGTTGTTGACTACTGCCTCGTCCAAGCGCGGCTGAGAAAACCATACAACCTCAATTTTTTTGATTCTTCGACGGAAGCAGCCTTCTACTGCAGCCAGCTCGCTTACAAAGCCTACCTTAGGCAAGGCATCAATCTGAACACCGGAAAGGGCATTCCAAACGTCCCAGGAACGGATAGTATTATTTTCCCGCAGGAAATATGGGAAGAATGTGCCCATATCAAGCTTTAACAGGGTCTGGGGAATCATCGCATTCCTGGTAATTGTGCCGGTGGGCAACTGATCATTTAAATTTTAACTAAACGTTTCTTGGCCTTAAGGTGGGAACAATGTCCGTCGTAGGGGAGGGCATCGTTCTCTCTCTTGAGGCCTGGTAATCCTGCCCTTAATCCCCCAATAGAGCTGAACAAGGCCACGAAATAATATCCACAGCCGCGGCCAGAGCCTGGGCGCTGGATTCGGCCTGGGACTCGGCGGCGCTGGCCGTTAACTCATCTTGCCAGATGAATATGGTGGCCGGCAGATTCAGCCGGGCTTGTTTGTTGACATATGGTATGGCCCCGGCCTTTTTCTTGATGGTCACAATCAGTCTATTTTCCGGCAAGAACAGACCGGCGCAGTCAATGGCCCGCAGCAGATCCCCCCCCGGTGTTGCCCCGCAAATCCAGAATGATTACTAGGCCTTAATCAAACCAGCCAAGGCCGCTTTAAGGTCCGTCAAGGTGTAATTGGTAAACCGGACAATTTTAACCACCGGAATCTGGTGAAGATAGGACACCAGCACGGTCTGGGCGGTGACTGGGGCGCGGTTGACTTCGATGGTTAGGGCCTGGGCGGCGGGTCGGGCAATCTTCAGCCAGCCGGCCGAAAACATCTGGAGCGACGTTAGGTGTGGCGGCCAGGGCCTGACGGATCCGTTTGACCATGTCTGCGGCTTCGGACAGGCTGACCAAAACTTGGGCCGAAGAGAGTGCGGTGGACGCAGAGGCCGGGTGGCGTGGACCCCCCGGTGGTTCCTCGGGGCCCGACCGTCGGCAAAATGGGTATGAACGGTATGGAAATCTCTCTGATGACCTCCACGGTCTTGTCAATATAGCGTTGCATGCTGTTGGTCATGTCTATGACAAAGACGATATTTGCCTTCATCACATCTGGGCAGCCCTTTTCCAGTTGGGTGGGTTCCCTGGCCGCGGCCGCAGTGTATTTTTTGTTCGTCTGCAGGTCCGAGCCCGTTCTCGCCTCCGCTCCGCCCTTGACAGTCATGGCAATCTTTAGTAATCTATCCGGGTGTCCCTGGATCTCGCATTTTTCCGCCTCCAGGATGGGATAGAGGTAGAACTCTTTGGTGATGTCGACCAGCTGCCGGGATTCCATGGTCACGATGGGAAAATCCGGGGGGATATTTTTGGAACGAACTGTGGCGTGCCATTCTTTGGCTTTCCTGGCCCGGTCATCCGCCGGCCATTTGAGCGCGTCCGACAGGAGCTTGCGATCCTTGAACATCAGCACCGGACTCCGGGTCGAGACATGGGTAAAGACCATGATCATGGCCTGATCCCATTCTAAAACGTCCTCCGCCTTTATCCAGCCCAGGTTATTGCCTCGGGCGTCTTGACCTACTTCGTACCATCCTTGGGGTGGCGAGGTGCCGCCGCCGGTTTCAGGCCGGGTGTATACATACAACATATCGAAAGACTTGATATTATCTCGGACTGGTGGTTT